>CAZUCG010000169.1:0-6268 GCA_964619145.1 uncultured Lentisphaeraceae bacterium
TTTTTTAATTCCCATTTTTCTGTAGCCTTTTCCTAGTAATTGAAGTCGGCGAGTGCCGCTTCAAACTTTTGCAGGCGCGACGCTTTGAGGTAACTGCCGACTGGCATCACAGCGTCTCGATTGTCCCTTTTGACAAGGTAACGATGGCTTTTTTCCAATCAGGGCGTTTGCCCATTTTGGCACTGCGCATACGTTTATTTTTGCCTAGGACGTTCATCACATTCACGGCCGAGACTTTGACATCGTCAAAAATCAGCTCGATAGCCTTTTTGATTTCGATTTTGTTGCATTTTGGGTTGACCTTGAAGAGGTACTTGTTGTACTTATCGCGTAAGTTCGTACCTTGTTCGGTGATCAAGATGGTATATATTACTTCGTAAGGGCTTTTCATCGTCTTTTTTTTCTCCTTACGCCAAGCGATTGCCTAGAGCATCGAGCCCAGCATTAGTGATGACAATTTTTTTGAAAAGCAGCATCAGGTAAGTATTCACTGAAGTTGCTTTCAAAACTAAAACATTGGGGAGGTTACGAGCTGCCAAGTCGACGTTCTCGTTGTAATCCTCGACTAAGACCAATACGTTGTCACCAACGCCCAGGTTGTTCAAGAAAGCCAGCATCTTCTTGGTCTTTGGTTCATCAATCTGTATTTCGTCGACTAAGACCAGATCATTGTCTTGCAAGCGGTCGGTGAAGGCCCGTCGTAACGCCAAGCGCTCGACTTTCTTATTGACACGTTTGCTATAATCGCGCGGATGTGGACCGAATGCAACAGCTCCACCTACCCAAATTGGGCTGCCAGCGCTACCTGCTCGGGCTCGGCCAGTGCCTTTTTGCCGCCACGGTTTAGCGCCAGAGTAGGCCACCGTACTGCGGGTTTTAGTGGAATGGGTGCCAGAGCGCATCCGGGCCATAAATGCCACCACCGAGTCCTTAACTGCTTGTTCACCTTTGACGGATTCCAGCCAAGTCTCTTGAATGTCGACTTTGGCGCCTGTTTCAGCGCCTGCACTATTTTTTACTATCAATGTCGTTGCCATAGTTGTAGTCACTCCCCGCTTACTTTTTTATTGCATTACGGACGATGACCACACCCCCGGTCGCTCCGGGGATGGCACCTTTGACCAGAATGAGGTTTTCCTCGGGACGTACCCCGACAACCAAGAGATTCTGTACAGTGCGGCGGACATCGCCAAAATGACCAGGCATCTTGCGGCCTTTGTATACTTTACCAGGAGAGGCGCACATACCGATTGAGCCGGTGCGGCGGGTCCAAGCGCCGCCGTGGCTAGCTCGGCCACCGCCAAAGCCCCACCGTTTCACCACGCCAGTGAAACCGTGGCCTTTGGACCGACCGATGACGTCCACATACTCATTCTCCTCGAACGCATCAGCTTTGATCACATCCCCGACGCTGTTGCTCGGGTCCGCATCGAGCCGAACTTCACGGATAATTGCTGGCGGAGTCTCCAAGCCAGCTTTACTCACATTACCCATCACGGCTTTGCTGACGTTTTTGATTTTGCGGCTGCCGAAGCCGAGCTGCAAAGCACTGTAGCCGTCTTTATCTTTAGTGCGGGTAGCCAAAACTGGGCAAGGGCCCAGTTCTATCACGGTCACGGGAATTAAATCACCGTCTGCAGTATAGATTTGGGTCATCCCCAATTTTTTACCGATGAGACCTTTTTTCATTTCTAGTCTCCTTATATTTTGATGACGATGTCCACGCCGGCCGGTAGATTGAGCTTTCGCAGTTCATCCACGGTCCTGCCACTGGGGTTGATAATGTCAAGCACGCGCTTATGAGTGCGGATTTCGAATTGCTCCATACTTTTCTTGTCAACGTGTGGGGAGCGGTTGACAGTGAAGCGTTCTATGCGTGTTGGCAGTGGGATTGGGCCAGCAACGAGTGCGCCAGTACGTTTGACCGTATTGACGATCTCACTGGTCGATTGGTCCAGGATCGAATGTTCGAAAGCCTGGAGCTTAATTCTGATTGTTTGTTTCTTCGCCATTTTCAGTGTTGCCTCTTTGTCACTGTTAGGGCCCAGAGGTCGCGGTCAAAACTCATAACTAAACGGCTCGGCCACAAAATCGGCTCTTCCTGCGCTGAGTGAGCGCAATTGAGACGCATAGCCAAACATCTTGACCAGCGGCACCAGTGCCACAATTCGAGACGCTCCCAGTGCCAATGAGTCAAGTTCGGTAATCCGGCCTTTTCGGGCCGTCAAATCAGCGATGACATTACCGACGTGATCCTGGGGCGTGCTCACCTCCAACCGCATCACCGGTTCCAGCTGAGCCAACTTTGCTTGCTGAATTGCCTCCAGCAAAGCTTGCTTGGCCACAGTTAAGAACGCGAGTTCTGACGATTCTTTTGCATCGTAGGAAACGTCATTAACTGTGATGCGTATATCCGTCAACGGGTGGCCACCGGGGACACCCGTGTCGACGACTTCTCGAATTGCCTGTAGAATTGCCTGGCGGCAATCTTGCGGCAGTTCCTTGCCCATTTCGGGCATTTCTATGCTAGCGCCACTGCCTCGTGGCAACGGTTCGACAGCTATTTCAATTCCTGCTCGCCGGACAATGCTTGGGGTCAATTGCTTGACAAAAGGCTGTTTATGTCGGCTAGGCGAACGCACTGTGTGTTTGTACTTGACTTGTGGTTGACCAGACCGGGTATTGATGCCGTACTCTACTCTTAAGCGATCTTGGACGATTTCCAAGTGTAGTTCACCCATTCCAGCGACGGTGCATTGGGCTAAATTTTCGTCTTGCTGGTAATGCAGGCTTGGGTCTTCGACCGTCATTTTTCGCAAGGCCTCTGGTAGTGCGGCTCGGTCCTGTGCTTGGCAGCCTTCGAAAGTGATACTGACAACTGGTTCTGGGAAGAGCATACTTTCGAGTATCACGTTCAAGCCATTTTGGCAGACAGTGTCACCGATGCTACAACTAGCTACTGGGATTTCCAAGCCCACGATATCACCAGCGCAGGCCGAATCAATTTCGACACAGTCTCCGGCGTGCAAGCGCAACACCCGCTTGATGGTCATCTCCTGGCCATTTCGCGTATTGTGCAGGTGCTGTCCTGGTCGAACTGTGCCACTGTAAATGCGCACCACAGCGAAATCTTTTTGCCAGGCTTGGTGGCAGACTTTGCAGACCAGCAGGCAAGTTGGTGAATCGGCGTCTTGGCGCAATGTCAGCTGGGTGCCGGCGACCAATCCGCTGACTTGTAACGGACCTTGCCAGTCAGGTCGCGGCAAGTAATTGAGGATGCCATCCAGTAACGCATTGGTGCCGGTGTTTTTCAAGGCGGTACCGCAAAACACTGGGATTAGCAGTCCTTTACAGGTCGCTCGTTGCAGGGCTTCTCGGAGCAGCGTGTCACTCGGCTTATCGTTATTGAGGTAGCAGCGCAGGATTTCGTCGTCTGCTTCTGCCAAGCTTTCCAGCAAGAACGACTCTGCTTCGGCAAATGCCAAGCTGATGTCCAAGTCTTGCTCCCAGTTCTGCAGAGCGTCTGCATCAGCAAAAGCGACTCTGCCTGAGAGTAGGTCGAGTGCGCCTAAAAAAATTTCTTGTTTGTATACCGGCACTTGCAGCGGTATGGCTGGCAAGCCGAAGCGTTGGTGAATTTGTTTGACTACGCTGGTAAAATCTGCGCCTTCGCGGTCCATTTTATTGACAAACGCGAGTGCGGGCAAGGAGTATTTCTTAGCTCGTCGCCAGACGGTTTCGGATTGGGCCTGCACGCCGTGTGCAGCGCAAAAAACAGCTACCACACCATCCATCACTCGCAAGGATCGCTCGACTTCTGCGGTGAAGTCGATATGCCCGGGGGTGTCAACTATATTAATTCGGCAATTTTGCCAATTGCAAGTGACAGCTGCGCTGACTACACTGATGCCGCGTTCGCGTTCTTGCTGAAGATAATCGCTGACAGTCGTACCTTCGTGGACTTCGCCAGCTATTCGCAGACTGCCAGTAGATAACAGAATACGCTCAGTCAGGGTGGTCTTGCCGGCATCAATATGAGCAATAATACCAATATTGCGGATATGCTGTAGGGAATCGAAATTCATCTTTCATTTTTCCTGAGTCCCTCTGATGGCATTACCGCGCATTGTTGCAACTAACAAAACCTTTATCCCCAACGATAATGCGCGAAAGCCTTGTTGGCATTCGCCATTTTATGGGTGTCGTCTTTCTTTTTCACTGCATTGCCAGTGTTGTTGAAAGCGTCGAACAGCTCATTGGCCAGAGCCACGTTCATTGCAGTCCCTTTGCGGTTGCGGGCGTAGGTAGTGATCCAGCGCATCGCCACGGCTACCTGGCGGGCTTCAGGCACTTCCAAGGGTACTTGATAAGTGGCGCCACCGACTCGGCGGCTCTTGACTTCCAAGCGTGGCTTGACATTCTCTAATGCCTGTTCGAAAATTTCCAAGGGCTCGATGTCCGTGTTTTTTTCTTTCAGCTGGTCAAACGCGCAATAGACAATGCCTTGAGCTACGGATTTTTTGCCGCGCTCCATCACTGTGTTAATCAGGCGAGCGACCAATTCACTGTTATACCGAACATCAGGAATCAACGGGCGTTTTTCTGCGCTACGTCTTCTCATTCTTCTTTTCCTAGTCTATATTAACTTAAATTAACAACGGCATACATTGCATACGCCAGAAATTATTTTTTGCCCTTGACGAGTTGTCCTGGCTTCGGGCGCTTGGTGCCATATTTAGAACGGCCACGTCGGCGTTTGTCAACACCTAGCGTATCCAAGGTACCCCGCACTACGTGATAACGCACACTCGGTAAATCGCGGACTCGGCCGCCACGCACTAGCACCACGCTATGTTCCTGCAGGTTGTGGCCTTCACCACCGATATAAGCAGTGATTTCTTGTCCGTTGGTCAAACGCACACGTGCCACTTTACGCAAAGCAGAGTTAGGTTTTTTCGGGGTACGAGTGGTAACCTGAAGACAGACACCACGGCGTTGCGGGCATTGGTCAAGAGCACGTACGCGGCTCTTGCGGGGTTTAACATTACGACCCATTCTGATCAGTTGATTAATCGTCGGCATCAGTCTCTTTCCTGTTTTTATGCAAATTTAGTTAATAAAATTTAAGAACCCTTAATATAAACTTGAAAATGAGCATTTACAAATCGAACTGTGGCAAATAGCGTTTTTTTGTCTGATTTTGAACTGCCGCAACTTGTTTTATGATATTTCTCCGACGATTTTCTGTACTATTGCAGTAGAAACTAAGTTGAGCTAGTTTGGCTTTGTTTTTGCGCATTGGCAAAAAGATTTCCGACATATCTAGCTTGCCAAAAAAGGCACTAGCATTATCTTACTTATTTCACCGAGATTATTCAAGCTGAAAAATTGTCTTCAAGATTATTAAGGGAAGGTATCAGATGAAAAAGCTATGTTTATCTTTGTTCTTGTCGTTAGCAGTGTTGCGTTTGTTCGCGGAGGGATTTGTGCCGTTGCGGCGGCTGTATGTGTCGCCTTTGGGGGACGATAAAAATCCTGGCTTATCTGCTGAGAAGCCGTTGCGCAGCATTGCCGCGGCTGTAAATTTAGTCCAGCCTGGCGATTTGGTGCTGGTTGCCGGGGGCCGATATCAGGAGATGCTGCGGATTGCTGTCTCCGGTACTGCCGAGAATCCGATTGTTTTTCGCAGCCAGCCGGGTGAGACGGCCTTGTTGGATGGCGGCATTGCCTTGACGGGTTGGCGCGCCGTTCCCGGGCAGGCGTATGTATATGAGGTTGATTGTCCGTATGCCCTCAATATGCTCTGGGAGCGTCGCATTTTGAACCGCTCGTTGGAAGTCAAAACTTTGGCTATGTTGTCGCAGCAGCCGGGTGGCTATTACCACAATTTATCAACCGGGAAACTATATTGTCGTTGTTTGAATAGCGCTGATTCTCCCGAAGGAGCTGGTGTCGTGGTGGTGCCGGCGCGGCGTGGTCGCAAGCTTGTCGCGTACAATGAATCGTTAGATGGAGTGAGTTTATGGGACAACGCAGTTTTTATTACTGGCAGTCATATCCGCTGGGAAAATTTTGAGATTTCTTTCTATCCAGGCAGTGGCATCCGGGTGCAAAATCCAGCCGAGCATTGTGTAGTGTGGGGGAACACTATTTATGGCACTACTTGTGGTATCAAGACCTACGGCGACCCAAAACACATTTTGCTGGAAAATAATTTGACGCGGCGGATTTGCGGTGCCGGCATATCGCTTTCCGGCAAAGGCGACCA
>CAZUCG010000170.1:0-6243 GCA_964619145.1 uncultured Lentisphaeraceae bacterium
GGCCCAAGCCAACTGGCCCCTGAAGAAGAAAAGCAATTGCCTTAACTTTATGAGTTAATCTAGTCATTAAATTTTATTACCCTCAAGGCGCTTGAGGATGCCAAAAATCGATTCGTCAAATTTCCAGTGGAAGGCTAAGAAAAACCCTTTGTCCCAATTATTCCCACGGGAAAAATCACGATCCTCGAAACCATCGAAGTTATACCCGACCGCGACTCGAACATCCTTGATCAGGTTGACGCCGAAAGTGACCCCATAACTGAGGCTGTGAGTCGACACATCATACTGCGACAGAATTCTTGCCCCGGTCGAAACAAAAAACCGATCGCTCAAATCGAGTCGGACGGCCAGGGCTTTGACGTCACTGTAAAGCCCGGAGTCGAGGTAATCCGCGGTCACGAATTTGCCGGCATACTTCCCTTCGATGACTACCCGCCGGATCGGCTGCCAGTTCGCTTCCAAAGAAAACATCAAACGATTCAAACGTCCCCAATCAGCGACATCGGTATCCTGTTCGTGTTTCAGCTCAATGTCACCAATGATATTCAATTCATCCCAGTCAACCGGACGGTAAGCCCAACCGATCAACATATCGAGGCTGAGGCTGTCACTAGCGTCCTCTTTGTTGGCGATATAGTTAACGATGTTACGGCCAAAAAGGGTGTGATTCAAGCCGAGTTTCAAGGTGCCGCCTATTTCGGTCAAGTAGGATGTTTCATTATCGTCGTCGCGAACTTCGAAACGGGTAATGGCAGTGCCGTGGCCTTCGTGAGGCTGGTATTCTGAACTCAGGGTCAAAGCCCAGAAATCGTCACTCTCGGCAGTGCTGCTCTGCCGTACTGCTCGACTCAGTTCAGCCGTACCGCCCAAGCGCAACTCAGGCGTTACCTGGTGCTGGACATCAAGACCAGTGCCGGAGCGCACCCGCTGGCCGCTGGCACTGTCTTCCAATTTATAACGGTTAAAAGCGCTGACTGAGTCATTGAATCGCGTTTCGACCCCGGCGCTCAAATTGTATTCAGCATCGGCGTCCTTGAGTTCACGGCGTTCGGCGCCAAAAACCAGGTCGGTCCGGCTGCTCAAGGTATAGCGCAAGTCGGCCGTACTGCGGGTCGTCTGGCTAGTGTCTATATCGCCGAAAGCTTGCTGATGAAAAAGCTCCAGGCGCAGCTTCTGGCTCAAGTCGAAAGCACTGCCCAGCCGTACAAACGGGCTGCGCAAGCGCTCACCCGCCGTCTTATCGCGAGAGATATCTTCTTCTTCAGTGTAGCCAAGGCCAAACTGCCATTCGCGATTGTCTTTCTTGTAGATGAAATCGTGAATAGCGACGTGGCGCTTACGTTCTGCCGTCTTGTCTGTTTCAATATAAAACTCCTCTTTGCTGGACCAATTCTCGGTCAGGTCGAATTCGCCCTCTAAGCCCAAAGTCGTTCGACCGGCCTGATCGCCGGACATACTATCGTTGTCGAAATCACTGCCGATTTTACGATAATAAAGAAGATACCGGGCCGTGTCATAGTCGCCTTCGAGTTCAAGGCCGACGGCGCTGCCAGAACTGTCATCAAGAGAACTGCTTTGGGCTAATTCGCCACTCAGAGTCAGGCCTGGCATCAATTCGAGAGAGGCGTCGATGCCCTGGATAATATGATCATTGGGAGCTGATTCATCCTGAATGTGGGTCAAGCCCAGGCGCATATTTCTGGCTTCATTATGGAGTTCGACCCGCCCCCCATAAGTATTGTAGTCTTTCGACTTGCGCCCGTCTATCTCATAATCGACGACAATGAAAATCGGGTTGTTGTCGTCATCCCGGGAAAGGATGGGGCGTTTGAACAGAATCCGGCCTGTGTCATAATCGATGCTATAGTCGGTAAAGCGGGTCATACTTTCACTTTTTAAGACTTTGTCTGGGTGCCAGCGATCCCGAGTTTCAATCACCACGCGCTCACTGTTGTAGATGATGTCCTTGTCTGGCAGAGTATAATAGCCGCTGACGCCACGCCCTCGGATTTCCAGCCCCTTGACTTGGGCCTGGTCGTTGCGCGAAAAGAACGCATCGAGATCGAGATATTTGCTCTCGCTATGCAGCTGAGCGCCGGTCATAGTACGCCGGTACGCTGCCAGCTTCGTTTTGTCGAGATTGGTATCGAAGTCACCATACATCAGAAAAGACTGGTCGCGTTCCAGCTTGAGATAGAGTTTGTCGCGCGACTCGGCTTCATACTGCTGTTCTGAATCATCGCCATAAACTGGATAATACTTGAGTGGGTCCTGCTCGCTGAAGATCTGATCGTCATCGCGCGGCTTCTTGGAATCATAAGCGGTGGTTAAGACCAGGTTATAAGGCAGGCGACCTTTGGCAAACAGCGCGATGCGGTCATCAAAATCAATTTCTCGATCAGTGCTGCTGCCAGCAGGTGTATTTTTCAAGCTCCTGGTATCGCTGAATGTCGCTGATGCAATACCGGACACAATCCAAGGTCGCTGATGCGGCAAAAAGTGAATCGGCAGGCTTTGCTCCAGGTCACCAGCGCTGACCCGGATATTCCTGATTTCCGGGGCCGTCGCCATACTCAAGCGGATCAGAGCCATACCATCGCGAACCTGGGCTTGATGCCCTAGCTCGGTAAGGCGCAAGTCCGGTGACAAAATATCGCCTTTGTCAACCGTGACAGTGACCACCGAGCCGTGCCCAGTCGGCACACCGTTGTCATCAAGGAGCACGATGCGCAACTGCGGCTCGGTCAAACTGTCGGCCATCAGCGGGTCGGGTGTGACTTTTAGCTTGATGGCACTCGGCGCTGCTGCCCGCAATACCGTAATTTCCGCGACTTCCGGTTCTTTGGCACCCGGATTGAGCACTTCAAAACGTAAGACGTTGTTGCCCGGCTGCAGGTTGACGCCATAATAAATATAGGTCATCCGGCGGGTCGTGACATTGACGCTGCGCTGTCCAATTCGATCGTCAGGAACGGCTTCGCCATTGATCAGCAAGCTGGCCTTGCCAGCCAGAAAACAGGCCGCGGTGACGGTGATCTGATTGCCGGAAATAAAGGTATCGCCGGGCTCGGGGTTGAGGATCATCGGCTGAAATTCCGTCAAAGGGACCGGTTCTTTGGCTTTCAGAAGCGCGGGATTAGGATCATAATCCGCGGCCGTCTGGCTGCCTACCAGCATCTCCACGCCGTTGGCCGTCACAATCGTGCTCACCGACGGGTAGCCGCTGCTGCGTTTGCGCAGGCGGACTTGCACTTTAGCGCGCTTTTGCTCCGGATCAAGATAGCACTGTAGAGAGCTGATATTGGGATCATCCAGGCCCAGTCGCTCTGGCTGCTGGGTGGCCGTCACCCCAGGCAGTAGAATATGCATAATGCCGGAACCGCTGTCAAGCTCCCATTCAGCCGTAAGGGGATTCTCACAGGCGATGACCACTCGACTGGCCGCCGCTTCCGGAATGACCTGAATCACCGCCAGCGAATTCGCCGATGCCGGTGTTTCCAGCGCGGCTCCTGGTGTTTCCAGCGCGGCTCCCGGCTCGCTTGGCGCTGTCCCCGGCTTTTCCGTCGTTTTCTCTTTCTGCTCGTCGGCTGCCGGTGCCGTTTTATCGCCTCGGAGCAGCACCCGGAAATTTGCTTTATGCGGTGTGCCGTAGCGCAATTCCACTGTTCTCGACACCGGGTTCAGCGCATTCTGGGAATCGATAATTGCTGGTATCATCTCTGGCTGCAAGCTGGTTTCATCAAGCCGCAGCACGTGCATCCCAGGACGGATACCGGAAAAATGGTATTTGCCTTCCCGGTCGGTGATAACATAAGTGCCATCTTCAAGTAACAGTCGTACCCCCTGAACCCCGGGTTCAGAATAATTCTGGATGCGATCATCATTCTGATCGATAAAGACCCGACCGAAAATCACCGAGTCATTATGAAACATGCCGAGCTCAACCTCGACATCGGCACTGGCAGTCGATCGCACTCGTGATCCTAGGGGCAAAAGGCCGCTGGCGCTGGCGTTGTTGGTACTGCGGCCAACCCGTACGTCACTGGTGAGCAGACAAGCATAAACAATGGTCAGCTGCGAATCCGCCGCTAAATCACCCAAATACCAACGCAAAGTCGAGCCGTCAGCCGAAATCTCAGGCTCCGCTTTTTCATCATCAATTTTAGCACTGCCAGACAGATAGCGGAAGCCGCGCGGCAGCAAATCTTCCACCAAGACTGCCTTTATTACTTCCGAACCCGCGTTGCCGACTTCAAGCTCGTAACGAACCGGATCCCCAATCTCGGCCTTGTCAGAGCCGGATGTCTTGCGGATAGTCAGAATGTTTTCGCCGCCGACTGCGTCTAAAACCTGGTTGGAAAGCCTCACCGACTGCGTTTGATCACTGGTGATGCTGAAGACGTTGGGGATTTCAGTGCCATTCGCTGTGCCGGTTGCGACCTCGGCACTGAAGCCGATGCGACCGACAAAGCCGGGCGGGATCTCAAAAATATGCCAGCTGACCGTATGCGTCAGTGGATCATAGCTGCCGGTAGCCGTGATGGTTTTACCACTGCCTGATGAATCCCGTATCAGCCCGTTGCTGATGGCACTGACATTGCTGAGATAATCGCTCAACTCATCACGAATGATGGTATTGAAAACGGGGCCCGGACCATTGTTGCCGAAGATATTCACATAAGGAATGACCGTGCCAACGCTGATTGTATCAGGGGCATCCGAGTCCTTCTCAAAGGGATCCCAGAAATTACCTAGAGCCATAATCCGCAAAATGGTATTCGAGGTCAAGTTCATCATCTCTGGATTGAGAGCTGATTGCGCCCGTATTGTGACCCGATAACCTTGCCCTTGGTTGTCTCCATAAGGCTGGCCACTTGCTTTCAGGGCGTCAGTCGGGATGTATAAGCGGATCGCCACCGTGCGGCTTTCGCCGGGTTCGAGCGGGCCGGTATCCGCAATGCCGTCGCCATTGCTGTCAAAAAGAGTGGTGACATTGCTGGGAGCAAATAAAGGCTGATTGGTATCCGGATGTAAAAATGGGGTTACTCCATCGGCTTCCAGGCGGGGCACAATTCCGCTTACCGCCATAATGCGGACAAAGGGCAACCACTCTGCCGGCAAATTAGTCAAAGCATCGATCGTCAGGTTAATACTGTCAACGGCATTTGAGTTGTTGCGCACGGTGTTGAGAAAATACACGGTGTTGCCACTGATCTGAGTGCCGAATGGATTCGGAGCGGTTGCCGGTACACCGGGGTCGATGGTTCGATCGCCATTGTTGTCAAGCGTTCCAAAAACGTTGCCAATAGCTTCGGGTTCCTGGTACGGCCCGATCAGCAAATCACTGGCTCGAGCCAGGACGCTGACCTGGACGGTATTAGTCGCCAAATCCTGACGCATTTCATTCGATCGATTACGATACTCAACCCGGCTGGTGTTGAGCACAGTTCCGGCCGGATGATCAGCGGCAATGGCCAGTCGGAAACGAACTCGAGCCTGTTGGCCCGGACTGAATAACTCAGGAGTCCCCTCAAACAATATCCCAACTTCAGTGATGCTGGCTGCCAAAGATGACTCTTCCGCCGGGGATAATTCCCGCCAGGCAGTCGAACCGGCAACCCGAAAAATGCGGCGATGCCGGGCCGGAGTAGCAGTCAGGCTGCCAGCGATATAACGGATGCCACCAGACTGCGCTTCTGAAAGCGGGTCGGCTACCAGGACACCCTGACGATCAGTTCCATCAATCCGTACTGTTTCCGGACTGGCAGCGGCGCTGCCGACGTTGATTACATCCAAGATGAAATCAACTTCTCCACCGGGAGCAACCGCGACCACAGCCGGAGTTTTGTTGATTTTTAATACTACATCATATACTAATTGAATGCGGTTGACATTGTTATGATCGGTCAATAGAGAATTGCCGACCGATTGGCCGTGCAAATCGTGAAAAACTTCCTGCCCATAACTCGCCCCGGCGGGGACGTCCAGACGGAGCAGCAAGTTAGCAAAACCGCCGGGCGGAATACTGCTGGCTCTGGTAATCAAATTTTCGCCGGCGTCCACTCGGCCATTGCCATTGCTGTCAAGGTAGATGCCGCGAAAGGTGGGTAAAAAACCACCTTGTAAAAATGCCACTGTCAGATCATAGCTGTCAATAGTATTGCCGGTGTTGGTCAATAAATAAGGAAAATAAACACTGCGCCCGGGATCGCCATAGGCAGTTTGTCCCGGGCTGGATTGGGT
>CAZUCG010000171.1:0-6234 GCA_964619145.1 uncultured Lentisphaeraceae bacterium
TCCGCGCCGAGCTCGGCGGCCTCGGGCCAGTCATTTTCGGCAGGTACGTTGGTTGACGAACGATATATCCGCCAATACGTATGCCAAGCCAAGCGACTCAGAGCTTCGGAAGAAGAAATTGCTGCACTTGCTCGGGCCAAGACTGGTTCTAACTCTGTTGACAGCCCGCAAAGTTCGCACTGCAGGCGCCAAAAATCCTCTCGCAGGAAGAAGATGCCCTCGCTGGGGTACTCTGCCTGCGACTCAGCCCAATAAGTGGAAAACTTGGCCAGTGCCGAGGTATCGCCGATGGCCAACAAGCATTCTTCTGCAGTCATTATGGTCCAAATCAGTTAAAAATAAATTCTGCCAGCAGTTGCTGCTAAAGCCCGGCTGGGGAATTGCTTGCCGGGCAACTTGGGTGTACGACCACTCAAGTTGCCCGGTGCTGCGGGTAAATTACTGGAAACGCTCTGGCTGGAGGCCAATGCCGCGACGCAGGATTTCCGGATCGGTCGCCAGGTAATCAGTGAAATCAACTGCTGCGGGCGTGCCGTCTGCCTGGATATTGCCTTCTTCTCGAGAGGCTTTGCGGAAGAGTTCTTTCTGCTCCTCGCTAGCCTTGCCCAAGATGTAATTCTCGTGCCAGTCTTCGATATCTTTGAAGCGGTAGAAATACGGCAATGCCTTCATTTTAGGATCGGCAAAAATGGCCGTCGGTTGGCGCTGGAAACGCTGGCAGAAATCGTCATAAGTGCGGATATCTCTGGCAAAACGCCCTTGGCGTTTCCATTCGGTCGTCATAATGTCGTTATAGTGACTTTCCGGTAGCACCTGGTCATTTTCCCGGCTGACACCGAAAATCGGCTTCTCCTTGCGGCCTACCCGATACAAGAAGCAGTTGTTGTCTTCCCGAAGAGTCGTGACTTCATTGATAGAGAAGGCCGCATTTTGCACTTTTTGCAAGACGTGCCCGGCAAAAACATTATGGTGGACGTGGGCCGGGGCGGTCATAGTCGTGCCCACTCGACCGTGACTGACCTTATTGCGGATAAAGACATTGTTCCGCACTTCCAAGTTCTCGCAGGCAGCAAAATAGAAGCCGCTGAAAGAAGTATGACCGATGCAGTTCTCCATCAACAAATTGGGGCATTTATGAGCATTGATGATATATTGCCCTTTGCCGACCCGGTTGTCATAGAAAATTCTACTGATCTGCAAGTCCGGGCAATTGTAAGCCACAATACCGCCGGCAGCGCCGAGGCTGCAGTTGCCAAAATTTCCCGTGATATGGAAATAATCCACAGCGATGTTCTTTTTGTTCCGCAGCAAGAATCCTCTTGAGAGGCTATTGCAACCATCGATTATCACTCGCTGACCAAACACCCCTGCGATAGTCAATTTTTTGCCCTCATCGCCAGTGGACATCACCCGGACATTTTCCCGATACGTGCCACCTTGGACCAGGATGGTATCGCCGGCCGTCGCCCGGAAAGTCGCATAGCCAATTTCGGCCAAAGGCTGTTCCACTGACAAACCAGAGTTTTGGTTACTGCCATTACTGGCAACATACCAGGTCTTGGGTTGATCGACAACCGGGGTAGTAAAGTCACCCAGCGGTACTGCGAAGGTAGATTGGGGAATTTCAGGAGCGTTGGTCAGGCGTTTTTCCGCGTCAAACGAGCCGCTGACCTTATAATAATAGCGGGTCCCTGGTTCCAATCCTGTCAAGCTGATAGAGAAATATGGTTCGCCGCCGCCAGTGACTTTGCCATCACTGCAGCTCTCATCGCGCCCGTAGGTTAAGTTAGCCCAAGGGGTGGCATTGCCGGAAAACATAAAATTGGCAGTGCTAGCCGAGACGCTGCCGAGTTGGGCTGACATCTTAGCTGGCACTGCAGCGCGGATATAACGATATGGGCCCACCGGGAAGCCATCTGCTGAGCGGCCGCTGAACGCATTATAATTCAGCAAGGTAAAAACGCCCTTCTCTGGGGCAGAAAAGCGTGGCACTGCGGTAAAAGAATTAACCTCGCTGGTTGGTACAGCGCCAGCGAAGGAATTCGAGCCAGAAAACTGGGGTGTTCCGGTCAAGCCAGCCGCGAAGATATTAGCGCGCAAGAATGCCCCCGGCCCGGTTTGAACTGCGCCCACGAAAGCGCAGTGGCGGACATCAGCGTCAGCTGGCAAAGTCAGCGCTGCCAGAAACGCGCATTTGCGCAATTGCAAGGCCTGGCAATCTGCCTGTAGCCCGCCCAGGACATTCAGATTCTCAAGGGTCACCTCGGCACAATCTTGCATTATGACTTTGCCGGCCAGGACTACCGGCCAGTCGCCACGGCCACGGACGATGAGCTGTTTTTTGCCGGTCAGCAGCAAATCCTCTTGGTAGTCACCGGGCGCCAGATACAGCGTAGCGCCTTCTTGGAGTCTAGCAGCAGCGGCAGCCAAACTTTTCAATGGCGTCCTCAGGCTATTGCCGTCATTCTGGTCATCGCCTTTATTGCTGACGTATAATATCCGCTCATCGTAAGGCCCGAGACCCAAGTCCGGCTGACCATCCTTGCCCCGAAAACGCGAATCGCCCTGGAGGCGGAAATCGAGACTACTGGGGTCGGCAAATTCATAATTCTCATCGAATTTCTTTTCCCGGGCGCGGCTGATGCTGCCTTGCGCTTGGCCGAAATAGCCCTCGTCCCCGGAGGTAAAAATGCAATTCATATTGATGCGTGAATGGATGGCACGCGAGGCATAGCAGCGTCGTACGCCGGAAGAATCGCTGGGATATTTGATCCAGATATCGCCATAGCCGTTATCGAAGGCAATGCAATCCTCAATCCAGCAATCATCGAAGATACCGCCGTAGAAACGCTGCCCGGCCATTTCTGACGCGAAGGTGATGATCCGGCGTTGGTGAGTGCGTTCGGCCGGTCCGTAACAAATCAAATTTCCGCCGGAGCCATTGAACTCGGTGCTATTGGCAAACAGCACGCAATCCTCGATTAGCGTATCTATTGGCCTAGCCAAGACAATACCGCTGCCATTCAAGTAGGCGCTGCAATGACGGATACTGCAATTTCTCGGCCAGGAGATATAAATTCCGCCATAAGTAGAGCTGGCGCCGACCATCGGCTCGGCAGAGTTATAGCCACTGAACAGCAAGCCATCGAAATGCAAATTCTGCACGCCTTCGGAATTCTCCTGGTTATTAAAGCGGAACGCATCGCCGCGCAGATAGGAAAAAGTCACTTGGTGGGTATCTGGTGCCTGGGAGTCGTAACAACGGATATAGACAGTGCTGTTCTCGTAATCTAAAAAACTGCTCCCGGGGGTGTAACTGACTTCGGAAATCGCGGGGACTTTTTGATATTTTTTCAGGGAGTCACGCTCGAGCACGTACTCTGGCATCTTTTCCACTTGGCAGTAATAGACGTCGGGTCTATCCGGCACTGGTGCAAAAGTCGGCGCGGGCTGATCGCCGCGCAAATGCACGCTGCCGCGAATTTTGGCTTTGAAGGTCGTCGGCTGGTCTTTATGGCCAGGGAACGACAGATATAATTCCTGATGATATTCGCCTGGCAATAAAATCACCGTATCACCAGGCTGCAGGATTTTGCCTACCTGGGCCAGAGTTGCAAGCGGGCGCTCCTCGCTGGTACCGGGGTTGGCGTCATCGCCATTGACTCCGAGATAGTACTCGGCAGCGATTGCATTGCCAAGTGTAAAGCAGCATCCAGCGGCGAATAAAGCCCGCGCAGCTAAAAAAATTTTCGTTTTCATCATCAATCCTTGGGAAGTGGTTTTTTGTGCATTCTACTGAGACGGCATTAAGACAACAATTGACCGCGCGGGAAAATACTTCCTTCCCGCGCGGTCAATTCCCCGATATTGAGCCAGTCTCAGACTGCGACCCAACCGACGGCAAAATCGCCCCTACAAAACTCTCTCTGCAGCGGCCATTTATGCCAACTGGATGAGCTTACCGCCATTGTCCATCGATTCATTTGCCGCCAAGGTAACTTGCAAGTTCTTGACAGCTTCGGAATAAGGTGAGAGGATAATGGATTGGTCTTTTTGTAGAATTGCGTCAATGAAAGCCAGGTCTTCTTCCTGGCCGTAATCATTACCGGTCTTGGCATTGATGCTGCGGTGCGGTTCAGTGATGCTCACGCCGGTGCGCTCGGTATATTCCATCCGGCCATTCATTGTATAGACATCGATGCCATTCTTGCCGCCGCCACCGCGAACAAAGCAGCCGCTATATACGGTGCCGATAATGCCATTGGCGAATTGCAAATTAACCGCTGAGGCATCCTCGGTGTCATAATTCTCGACATCGGTGATAATGCCGCGACGTCCAAAAGCAGAGACCGCGACGACTTCTCCAAAGAGATGGCGACACATATCGAAAGTATGGATAGTCTGTTCCACGGCTTGGCCACCGGAGGTGTCACGCCGACGCCACCACCAGACACCAGGCATACCGCCAACCCAATACGCATTAAAAAAACCGACCTGCTGATGCGACACCCAGTTCTTCATCAACGGCACAAAATCCAAGTAACGGTCCTGGAAGCCCGCGGCGTTAATCAGCTTCTTCGCTTTAAGAGCTTTCTCAACCGCACTGGCATAATCTAGGCATAGAGCTACCGGCTTCTCCACAAACAAATGACAGCCTTTCTCAATAGCCAACATTTCCATACCGTTATGCGCACAAGGCTCGACGCAAATATACACGGCATCGAGCGATTTTTTGTCTAGCATCTCGCGGTAGTCCTTATACGGAGTAGCCGAAAAACGCTCTGCGGCCGCCTTAGCTCGGCTATCGATCAAATCGCAAACAGCGATAATCTTCGCGTTCGGGATCTTGTTGTCGTCGAAATGCCCAAAATGAAAACCGGCAATGCCGCCACAGCCAATAAAACCGAGCTTAATAATCTTTTTAGCCATTGTTCCTGCACCTTTGAAATTGTGAGTCCTAAAAATTGCAAAAATAAGCAACCAAAGCTTGCTTTATTGCCCTTGAAATAATATAGTAGGCTTTTGAGATTTTTAAATGCCTCGGCAAATTATTCTGCTAGTTTTGGAGAAACGAGATGAATATTGACTGGACTAAGCTTGGTTTTGCCTATGTGGAGAGCAATTGCCATATCCGCTATACTTATAAAGATGGCAATTGGGATACCGGGGAATTAGTCTCCTCACCGTACTTCAACATCCATATTGCCGCCACTGCCCTCCACTACGGCCAGACTGCTTTTGAAGGCATCAAAGCCTTCCGTAACAAAGATGGCAAGATACGCGTCTTCAGGGATGATATGAATGCCGCCCGCATCAACCAATCGGCCCGCCATATTATGATGGCCGAGATTCCGCCAGCGCTCTTTCAGGAGGCGATCAGCCGTGTAATCAAGGCCAACCAGGAATTTGTCCCGCCTTACGGTACCGGCGCGACTCTGTACATCCGGCCGCTGCTTTTTGGCTCAAGTCCGCAAATCGGGGGCAATCCGGCCCAAGAATACACTTTCATCATCTTGGTCACACCCGTCGGAGCGTATTATAAGGGCGGCCTTTCGCCAGTGCGCGCTATCGTCCTCGATGATTTTGACCGCGCGGCACCGCACGGCACTGGTCACATCAAGATTGGCGGTAACTACGCGGCCAGCTTGTTGCCGCATCAACGCGCCCGAGAAGCCGGTTTCCCAGTCGAGCTATATTTAGATGCCGCCGAGCATAAATACATCGAGGAATTCGGCACTTCGAATTTCTTGGGCATCAGCAAGGATGGCAAATACATCACCAGTAAATCTCCCTCGATTTTACCCAGTGTGACCAATGAGGGGCTCTGCCAGCTGGCCGCCCATCTCGGTATGCCGGTGGAGAAACGCCTGGTAGCCTTCAGTGAACTAGGGGATTTTGCGGAAGTCGCGGCCTGCGGCACGGCTGTAGTCATCACCCCAATCAACGAGATTGTGCGCGGCAAGCAAGTCATTAAGGTCGGCCCGGCAAATGGCTGCGGGCCAGTTTTGCAAAATCTCTACGACCGCTACACTGCGATTCAGTGGGGTGACGAGCCTGACATCTTCGGCTGGTTGCGCGAAATCGAATAATAACTACCTGACTATCGGAGCATCACGGGCGACAACTACCTGCCTTAGTCGCCGCTAATAAGTATCCCTGAAGGTCAATAAAAGACTCCGCCAAGCGTTATTGAAATAATGCTTTGGAAGGGCTTGGAATTGGAAGGAAAACAGG
>CAZUCG010000172.1:0-4217 GCA_964619145.1 uncultured Lentisphaeraceae bacterium
ATTTTTCTAATTTTTCTTGCATTTTTCTTTTTCTGGGTTATTATTATCTTCGAAGCCGGCTCAGTGCCTTTGTTTTGAGTTCGGCGAAGCAATTTGAGTCTTTGCCGTCAGGGATTATGTTATGCTATTCTCTCTATATGGTCAATTACAACTAAGGGCAGAGTATGAGCAACAACAGGAATCTCGCTGAAATTCCATTGGAACGCCGGGCACCGTTAGGTTGGGTGAAGCAAATGCTGCCGATGCCTGATGGCATCAAGCTGGCCAGCGATATCTTTTTTCCGGCTTTGGACGGTCAACGACTGCCCGGCTCTTTCCCTGTTATCCTGAACCGCACCCCTTATAACCGCAAAGGCTTTCTGGAAACCGCGTTGTTATTTGCCCGGCGCGATTTCGTGGTCGTTTGCCAGGATGTCCGCGGCCGCTTTGAATCCGAAGGCGTCTGCCGGCCATACCAGGATGAAGCGAACGATGGCTTTGCCTGCATCAGCTGGATTAACCAACAAAAATGGTGCAATGGCCGCATCGGCACTATGGGTTCATCATATTGCGCGGCCTTGCAAAGCGCCGCGGCCTGCTTGAATCCACCCGGCTTGAGTTCGATGATCGTCACCGTCGGACCCTATAGCAGTTACCATAGCTCAATGCGACATAACGGCGCGCTGGAACAACGCTTCCTGGTCTTTGCTTTCTCGATGGCGGCTAGCAGCAAGGAAGCCGCCGCCGACCCCAAACTAGCCGCCATTTTCAACGAGGCGAAAGAGCACGTCTGGGATTATCTGCGTTCCGGCCCCATCCGCAAAGGCAGTACCCCGCTGTCATTGTTGCCCAATTACGAGCAATTCGCCATCGATATCAGCACCCACGGCCTGTATGACGAGTTCTGGCAGCAGCCTGGCTTCGGCCAGCGCCCGTTTCTGGACAAACTGCCGGACATCCCGACGCTGTATGTCGGCGGCTGGTATGATACCTATACTCGCGCGACTTTCGAGAATCTCCTCGAACACGGCTGCCGCCAGACGGCGCCCGTGCACGCCATCGTCGGGCCCTGGATTCACGGCGGCGTAGGCGGACAATTCGCCGGCGATGCAGATTTCGGCCTCGACGCACAAAAAAATATGCAGGAGATTTCCCTGCAATGGTTCTCGCAGTGGCTAAAAGATGAGGACCACGGTCTGAATGTCCGCCGCAAAGTCGATTATTTTCTGATGGGCAAAGTCCAGGCTGGCAGCAAGACGCCCATCTATCGCGGTGGCAAATGGCATAGCTGCAGCTCCTGGCCGCCGGCCAATTGCCGTCCGACCGCATTCTTCTTACATCAAGACGGCATCCTCTCCTCCAGTCATCCCGCCGACCTGGCGGACAAGAGCAGCTTCTTGTTCGACCCGGCCAATCCAGTGCCAACTATCGGCGGCAATCTCTCGGCGATGCCCTTGCCTGGTGGAGCATTCCAGCAAAAGAACGACCCGCGTTTCTTATGCAGCGCTGATGGGCTGCCGCTGTCTGCCCGCAACGACATCCTGGGTTTCCTCAGCGAGCCCTTGAAACGCGATTTGACCCTCACAGGCGCCATTAAGGCCCGACTTTTTGTCTCCAGCAATGCCCCGGATACCGATTTCACGGTAAAGCTCCTGGATATCTGTCCGGCTACCGAGAATACCCCAGGAGGCTTAGCCATCAATATCAGCGACAGCATCTTCCGACTGCGCTTTCGCCAAGGCTACGACCACGAGGTCCTGGCCCAAACTGGAAATGTCTATGAAATAGAATTCGAGTTGTATCCAAGTGCTTGTGTTTTTGCCAAAGGCCACCGCCTACGAGTTGATGTCAGCAGTAGCAACTACCCGCGTTTCGATGTGAACCCCAACAGCGGCGAACCCCTGGGCAAGCATCGGATAATGCGCAAAGCACTCAATACCATCCACCATAACGCAAAACACCCGTCCTGCATTATCCTGTCAGTACTTTACGAGACAGATAAATCCTGAGCCCAATGCCAGAAGGACGCAATGTATTGTACAACGCAAAAATTGCTGACAATATTCACGCCTCGTGTTTTTCGCGTTTCCAGTGTTTTAAAGAACAGCATTAAGAAGGAGAAATTACTATGGCCGCAAATTTGAACAAAGTGATGCTGATGGGAAACCTGACCCGCGACCCACTGAGCAAAGCCACCACCTCCGGAATGGTTATCTGCGAATTCGGCCTGGGTGTCAATCGCCGCTACCGAACCGCCCAAGGCGAAGACCGTGAAGAGACTTGTTTTGTGGACATCGAAGTGTTTGGCAAGACAGCCGAAAATTGCACCCGCTACCTGAGCAAAGGCGCACCGATTTACTTAGAAGGACGCTTGAAACTCGATCAATGGACTGACAAAACCAGCGGCCAAAAACGCAGCCGCCTGCGGGTCACAGCCGAAACCGTGCAATTCCTGCCCCGTCGTGAAACCTCGACTCAGAATAATCCTCAAGGATATACTTACAACGCCCAAGGATATGCCCCGCCACCACCAGCTCCGGGGACGCAGCCATACTACCGACCGACGCAGGGTGCCGCCGCCCCACCGCCGAACTTCCCGGCCCCACCAGACGCCCAAGACGGACCGCCCTTGGACAATTGCCTGGAAGAAGGCAGCGATGTGGACAACGTCTTCTGAGTTTCTGCGCCTGCTGCCGTTGCTGCAGTATTGCACCAAGCACAAATAACCTATGCAGCGGCATTTCGGCCGGAGCGAGACGACTCTTGCTCCGGCCGATTTTGCATATCGCTAGATGGGGTTATATTATTTACTCAATTTGGCAAGAGTACTATTGCCCTTGCTTGCACCCTCTGCAGACATCAACTCGATAAAGGAATGACACGATGCACTTGGTATATTTTGCTTTTCTGCTCCTCTCCCTAGTCATATCAGCAGCAGAGATACATATCTCACCCGGCAACGATTCGTTGCAGGAAGCTCAACAAAAATACCAACCCGGCGATGTCATCATCTTCGCACCAGGAGAATACCACGGCAGTTTCCGCGCTTCTATTGGTGAAGTGACGCTGCGGGCCGCTATCCCCGGCACCGCAGTCTTGCGAGGCGACGTCGACGCGCCAGCATTTAGCGAACATACCCCCGGTATCTGGAAATGCCCCTGGCCGGAAATCCCCGAGGCAATCAACGAACGCGATTCATTCCTGATCTATCAGTATCTGCCTAACTTGATTCAGCTGGCAAAATCCTTGGCCGCCTGGACTTATGACGAAAAAACTGCGATTCTGTACGTGCGCACCAGCGACGGCGAAGCGCCAGACCGGCATTACCTGACCATCTCGACCCTCAATGCCACCGGATTGCATTTCCAAGCCAAAGATAATACCATCGGCATCCGTAATCTGACCATCGAGGGCCTGATCCTGACCGGTTTCAATTCCCGAACCAAGATTTTTACTGGCGTGACCTCGTCGCACCGCAACACCCGCTGGGGCGCGATGCTCACTTCAACCAGAGAGAATGTGGTCCTACGTAACCTCACTGCCTTCCTGAACGGCTACGGCATCGGCGTGGGTAGCAATAGCCAAGGCGCCAGCATCGAGGATTGCCGGGCCTTCGGCAACCGCACGCCATATAATTACTCCGCTGGTGGCATCTGCATCTTCGGCAACTCCGATAATAGCCGCATCAGCCGCTGTGTCGGCGCAGATAATCGCCACAATGATGTCTGCGTCTATGGTGGAAAATTCACAAATTTCGAGTTCTCGGAAAACATCTGCTATGGCACATTGCGCACTAAATCAAACTTCGTCGACCCTGAGTTCTTCGTCGACTGCTGTATTATGCAAAATGCCAGCCATATCCGCGGCAAGGGGTCCATCCGCAAGTCCGTGGTGCTTTCTAGCATCGCCTTCTCCGAAGATTACCAGGAGGACAATATCCTGGCCGGCGATAACCAAGAGCTCAACCTTGATCGCGATTTCGCCGACCCCGAGAACTTCGATTTCCGGCCCCAGAGCCAGGCCAGCGTATTTGTCAAACAGAATGCCCCGAAACCAGAATCACCCCGGTTACTCTTCTTGAAAAACGCCGCTCAATCCCAAGGCGACGGCAGGTCTGTCAATTCCGCCCTGGGAACACTGCCTGAAGCGATGGCCAAACTCCAGGATGGCGGCGAACTCTATTTGCTCGACGAGCAGCAAGGCAATATCGTCTTGCGTAACCGCAAAAACATCGCCTT
>CAZUCG010000172.1:4317-6199 GCA_964619145.1 uncultured Lentisphaeraceae bacterium
ACCGCTAATATCTTCACCGCCAATAAAGAACAGAATGACGGCTGGAGCGACTACAACGCTTACAACGCAGCAGTACCACAACTCGAAAAACACTCGTTCACCGCAAAACCAATTTTGGGACAAAATTATTCTTTCCAGAACGCCTATCTTTTCAACGGCCGCGCGATTGATGGCTTCCCGGTCGGGCCATACCGCCGGCAACCCCGGCCCACGGTGCTGGCCGCCAACCAGGCCCGAGCATCGACCCTCTCCTCCGAAACTGCTAATCTGGAAATAGCCGCCAACCTGCCGTTCACCGGCACTTTGAAATATGGCACTGACGAAAATTGTCAGGAATCCGTGACCTTGAATAGTCCAGAAGCATATCACAATATCGGCTTGGTCGGCTTGAAACCAGGACAAAAATACTTCTTCCAGTTCAGCATTCGAGGCGACGCTCGTGAGCAATTCTCCAACCAGACAATCAGCACTCGCGCCAGCAGCAGAAGTGCCAGCACCGCTGTTATGGAATTCACCACCCCGACAGAAGACCAGGCGCCCCGGACCCTCTACGTCTCCCCAACTGGCGACGACACGGCCGACGGCAGCGAAACACAACCATTACGCAGCATCAGCCGGGCAGCTGAATTGGTCTCCCCCGGAGACACAGTGCTAATCCGGGGCGGCGAATACGCCGATACTCTGGACGTCGTCGTCAGTGGCTCAGCCCAACGCCCCATCACCTTCCGCGGTGCCAAGGGCGAAAAGGTCGTTTTCACCGGCGGCGAGGGCTGCTACATCCCACGGGCCATCGTGGTCAACAATCAGCATAATATCATTTTCGACCACCTCCATCTCGGCGGCTCGGTAGTCCGCCCCAAAGACGGCATCCCAAGCTATGGCTTCCTGATTAATGACTCCAGCGCCATCACCCTCTCTCGCATCCTCCTGGGCGGCGTCGGCACCTGGACCTTGCAGGCCAGCAACACCCCGCGAATGACCTTAGTCAATTGTGCAAAACTAGGCGGCCACGAAGGCCTGCGCTTCAGCAGCTGTGACGACTTAGTCATCCGCAACTGCACCTTCGTCATCGGCTTCATCGGCAGTACTACTATCCTGAATTATAATGGCGAAAAAGCAGTCTTCGAAAACAACGTAGTGACCGACAACCTGAATATGAAAGGCCTCAACCCCGTCCTCTATGTTCATAATTTCGATAGCGTGAACGAACGCAATAACTGCTTCTATATGCGCACTCCAGAAAGCGACAAACCGCTGTTCGGCTATAATTTCGCCAATGGCCAGGAAAGTGAAAATCGCCAACAATATCTAGGACGAGAGCAGGTCCCTTACAGCGTCTTCCTGGAACGGCTCAAACGCGAACGCAGCTCATTCTTCGCCAACCCCGACCTAGTGCTGCTGCCAAAGCTGATGGCTAACTACAACAGCCTGGCAGAACAAGTCGAGAACTGGTCAAAATTCAACCGCGACGCCGCCAAAGAGCTGCACAACCGCGACCAACTGACCTTCGCTGACTTCTTTTCCAGAAATCCCGAAGTCCTGAAACGCAACTGCGGTATCCAACCCGCCGCCTTCGAGTAACAACGCATCTAAATCGACCTACGCGATAGCTGTGGTTAAATTCAACTCCAAAAGAGTTGTTTTTGGCTCAATGCTGCTCAGTGCGAACAACATTACGCAGCCGTTCACAGGTCAATGCCGACCATTGACCCATAGCCAACCACAACGGCAGGCAAACCCAGCATTGACACCCAACCAACCACAACAGCAGTCAAACCCAGCATTGACACCCAACCAACCACAACGGCAGACAAACTAACCACAACAGCAGTCAAACTAACCACAACGGCAGTCAAACTAACCACAACGGCAGTCAAACTAA
>CAZUCG010000173.1:0-6184 GCA_964619145.1 uncultured Lentisphaeraceae bacterium
GGGAAGGTCCCATTCTGCCAAGCAACAAAATTGGCCAGACTGCCGTGTTCGATTTCGACGCCCTTGGGTACACCGGTGGAACCAGAAGTATATAAGATGTAGGCCAGGCGGTTCAAGTCAGGAGGGGGAAAACCTGTTGCCCGATCCGCCTGCGACCAATCAAATTGATCCAGTAGAATTGTTTCTGCCGGCAAATCCGCCGGGGGAGCCTGGCTAGAAACTGTCAAAACAATTTTACATTCCGTCTCTGTGGCGATAAAAAGATGACGTTGGGTCGGCCAAGCCGGATCGAGCGGCACATAACAAGCGCCGCACAAGTGAACCGCCAACAAGCCCAAATAGAGCTCTGGCGAACGGTCCAGTAGCAGCCCCACCGAATCCTCCACAGCGACACCGCGGCGCTGCAATTCAGCTGCCAGGATCCGCACCCGTCGGGCCAGTTCGCCATAGGTCAAACAGCAATCACCGTCAACCACCGCCAATGTTTCAGGATGGGCAGCAGCCCGAAAGGCAAACTGGGTGGAAACACATTGCAAAGGTACTACGTCTTTAGCCATTTCGTGGTTCTTCAATAATGATCGCAAATTGAACGGCAGGATTTACCATTGTGGGCCGAGATGGTACTGCAGCGCCAGCGTGACTTGGGCCAGGCAAACATCCTCGTCCTGAGGATGCAAAAGCTGCGCGCTGAGGATGTATTTTCCGGGCGGCAGGGCGGTTAAAGTAAAGCACTCGCGCTGTGATTCCTGGATAAGCTTGCCGGCCTGGTCGCGGATTTGTCCGCGAAAAGGCGGGCTGCGCTGCCAGTTCTCGACCCGTCCGCCAGAGATGCGTCGTCCATCAGCTAGCTGGAATGTACGCGGTTGGAGCAGGTCGCGATTCAGGCCGGTAATGCGGAAACAGATTTCGTCACCCGGCTCAACTTGTCGCGAGCCGTAATAATGGAGGCCTAAGCCGTCATCGTAGGGTGGTGATTGCAAGCGCAAGGCGAGCAACCGCCCGGGCCGGTCGATGGAAAAACCCAAGCGTTTATTGCTGTCGTACCAGATGGAGTCGGCAGTAGCCGAAACTAAGCCCTCGCAATAAATTTCGTACGGGCGTTCATCCGGCAAGCTATAGTAGACGTGCATAACCGGCGCATTTTGGCGGATGCCACTGTAATAAGGGAAACTGTACTGGCCACTTGCGCCTGGTTGCCCCTGCAAACAACAATAGCTGAGCAGGCGGCGACCCTTGATGCGCTCATCAGCCAGGAATAGCCCCTGGTTGAGGAACAGGGTCAAGCGTTCGCTGAATTCAACGCCTCCCGACGCGATATTGCTGACGCCCGCTGCAACAGTAGAATAATACAGCGGCGGCTTGATAGGCTGGCTGAAAAATGGGTCGGCCAGCAACTCTATCCACCAAGGTCGGGCAGCTGAATTGCCGCGCTCGCTGACCTCCGTTGCGCCATCCTGGAAAGTCAGGCGATAGCGGGTCTGGCCTGGTCGGGTAGAAAAACTGACCCAGCCGGGCCGGACATATTTTTTTTCCACCAGCGGCCCATTGGCTTTGGAATAGAAACCATCTGGTTTGCGGCGGTATTCATCCTTAGCGGGTGGTGGCAAGCCAAAACTGAAATCGAAAGAAAAAGGCACTTCCTGACCGGTTGCGTCAATCAGGCTGAAAGTCTCACTCTTAGGTCTGACTTGGCTGAAATCCAAGAAGAAGGTCTCTTGGGCTTTGCCAGCTGAGCAGACCAACTCCAACTGGCACTCGGCGGCCGACAGCATTCCGGCCAGCAGCAGGAATAGCAATACCGCACCATCAGAGCCAAGGCGAGTCCAGAGTAGTGATTTTGACATTTTGGCTGTTCCCCTTATATTGCAAAATTATGCTAGCCTGCTTAAGTTCGACCGGCAGGCTGATGCGAGTCTGGCAACTGCTGAGGCGGAATTCCTGTTGCCAGACGACAGCATTATCCGGGCCAATGACTTGGGCGGTTAAGGGAGCATCGGGATTTTCGTTGATATTAATCTCAGCTTGGAATTTTTCACCGCGGTACAGTACATTCGAGATGGGGATGGCATCCAGTAATTTATCCGGCCTGAAGCCACGATAGAAATGCAGTACTTCACGGCTATCCGCAGTGTTCTGTAGTTGCAAGCGGACTTCGGTCTGTTGTCCAGGGACTTGCAAGACGGCGAAAGACAACTCTTTGCTTTGCTCAGCCGGGATGGTCAGAGTCACGGGTTGGCCGGCCTCGTTACCAAACTGAAAAATGCCTTTGAGGGCCAACGCTTGCGGATGGTTATTTTTGAGAACGAACTGCCAGGCGTGTCGGCCGCCGAAGCGTGATCCTTGGAAGCTCTGCAGGGTGATGGGCAACTGCACCGGTTGGGCGAAGCGTTTCCAGGTATCGATCTCGTGGTATTTGCCATAGACGTATTTCCAGTCCCGATAGTAGTTCAAGGTCCGGCACAACGCCAAGCCGATTTCAGCAGATTGGTTTTCCGAGAAATTCATACTAGCCAGCGGTATGCTTAGCTCGATATAGAACGATTGATCCTGGATGCTGCCAGCGGCCTGGGCGTCTGAATCCCAGGCCACGCTAGTGCGGCCGTGGCGATCGACGTACTGGTCATAGATGGCGCCTTGCACATTGGCCAAGACCTGATAATATTCTTGCCGGCGGCCGCTGGCATCGAAAAAGACTTCCACGCAATCATCGAAATAGACTGCACTGTCCTTCTCCAGGCACTGCTGGACGATATTAGCAATATCGCCGTGCTCACAAAGGAAGGCGGCATAGAAATGGGTCTCGCTGCGGCCATACCAGACTTGGGCCTGATAGGACGAAAAATAGTCCTGGGTGCTGATGAAATTGCTTTCAAGGACTGCGTCTGCCCAAGCCGGGTCACCGGGCTGGCCATCAATCACAGGGGGCGAGCTTAGGAAAGGAATTTCTGGAGCAGCGAGAGCCGCTGCGGTCAAGAATAAAAAAAGCAAATATTTCATTTTTTCTCCTCCACGGCCATAGTGAGGGCGGCCGTCAGCCAGCGATAGCGTTCGAACGACACGGCATTCCATTCGCTGCTTTTTATTTCTGCGGTTCCCTCGATGGCATCGGCCTTCTTGGCGTGGTACATCCGCGGATCAAGATAGATGTACTCTTCCATCTCGGCCAAGAACGCCTCGGCTTCACGAACGGCCTGGCTATCCTGCTGGCCGCGTACTTTTGCTCGCTCGATGGCTTTTTCCAAGGTGTACATATAGAGGTAGTCATCGCGGCCATCGCGATAATTCAGCAAGCGCAACGTGGGACGCAATCCGCCGTCGGGGGCTGGATAGACCAGGCAGGTATTGTAATTCCAGGGCAATAAGATTCTCGGGCCATTGAATTTAATATAGAAGACCGTCTCCTGATGTTTGGCAAAGCCGTGCATCCGCCAAAAATGCCATCCGGCCTGGAAGCGCGTATCGCCGGTGTTATGGGCACCGAATTGGCCGCCGTGTTTTTTGACCGCGTCCACCAGCTCTTGGTCGATACCGGCACCAGAATTCGCTGACAGGAAATCATATACCGGCGGGCATAATTTTTTAGCGAAGCCGCCATTTATGGTAACGAAGCTAGTCACGCCGGCTTCTTGGCAAATTTCAGCCATCTCTACTGCTGCTTGCACACCCGGCAGGCCAAAATTATCTGGTTCGCCGCTGACGTACCAGCGCAATGGTGGGTAGTTGTGTTCTTTAACCAAGGTGTCGAATTGTCGCAGGACGCTGATGACTTCGCGTCGGGTGCGCGCGCGTTTTTCGGCATCATCGTCAGGCTTATAATACTGAAAGGGATATCCCACATACAGCCCACTACCGATATTCCAGTTGAAGGTATGGTAGGTGAGAATCAGAAAATCAAGATTGCCAAATTTCTGCAATGACTGGAAAGTGAAATCGAAGTTCTCTTTCTCCTGCGGCGTTTGCCGGAATACACGTTCACCGAGTTCGCCTTCCAGATGCCCAAAGCGTGCAAACGGGACCACATAATTGGCGTTGAAATGATATTTGCGCTGAAATGCCAAGAAGTCGAGATATTTTTGTCGCCGGTCGAGGTTGTTGCCAGGGACATCATCGGGCCACTGGGTGTAGCCGAGCAACTGGAAGTTAAAGGCGGCGCTGCCCTCATATTCCAGACGATAAGGCAGGACTTTCAGCTGCAGGCGAGCTTCCGAGATGACTTTACCAGCAGAATAAAACGTCAGCGGGGCAAAATAATCACCAGCCGCAGCCGTGCCGGGCACGCGCATATCAAGCAGGAAGACGCGCGGCGTGCCGGCCTCGCAATCCTGTGGGGCCATACTCTGTAAGACGTAGGATGTCGGGTCCAGGCGGGTTAAATCGGTGATTTTGCCAGCAGTTCCTTCTGAGCCGCGCGCCTTGTAACGTTCACGCCATAAATCGGCGTTTTCTGCAGTCGAAATGCTGGTGCCGTCAGAGTGACGGAAATCACCGACTTTGACTGTGACTGCAGCTAGGTCCTGCTGGGGAAGAATGGCGAAGCGGAACATCTCTTGCTCGCCTTGGGCAGCGAAGACTCGAATATTGTCGCTCAGCTCAGTTAGTTTCGGCCGACTCCAAGGGTGGATGGGCACGGTGCCATACGTTTGCCAAAGCAGGAACGGCCGCTGCTGATATTCCGCTGGCAAAGGAGGCAGTTCTTCGTCAGCAGGTTGTTGCCAGGGATAGCGCTCGCGGAATTCTTTTTGCCGTTCAGCGGCAATCTTGTCAGCCAAAGCGGTTAGCTCTGCCTGGTTTTCAGTGATGACCACGGCTGTGAGCAGGATGTTCTTGAGCTCCAACGTGATTTCGCCATTCACGGCCTCGGTATCAATAGTGATTTCATCCAAGACGGGAAAGACAATCCTACCCCAGATATCGTCTTTCTGGCTGAAAACGTAATCTTCGCCTTTCAACCAATAATGTTGGTAGATAAATGTCGGGGTCAATTTATGCTCCAGGATGGTCTGACCCTGACAGCTGATGCTAGCGGCATCGGCCGAAGCGACCTTACGGCCAATGCCGGAAAACCAGGTCCCCAGCCATAGACGTAATTTTTTCGAGCCGTTGCTGGTTTTCAGGGTGATGCTGGTGTCCTGACAATGGATGCCTTGTTCCAGCATCTGGTCGGCTGGTAGTGACCCGCTAGCGTTGACGGCGTAGGTCGCAGCGGCTTTTTTTTGGTAGTTCCAAGGCTGGCATCGGCCGCTGATGGCCTCATCTTCGGCAGTCAGGTACTGGAAATCTAGAAATTGCGGAGTGTCGGTTGTTTCGATCTTCCCGCCGAACAGCCATTTGCCTTCTGCCGCCAGACAGGAGAAAGCCATTGCCATAAGGCAGAACCAGCTAGTGATTTTCGTTGTCATAATGTCCTTGAGATGCAATGGTTAAATAACTTTTATTATTGGGATGATTTTCGTTATACATCTGCGGTAAAGTTAGCTTAGCGCGGATAGAAGACGGCAAATAAAGCCCGTTGGTCGTCGCTCGTCACCCATTGATTAGATATACCGACTTGGGCTTTCTGCACATTACGGGCACCGCCATCGAAATACAGGAAATTACAGCCGTTGTCGTGCCGGTCGGTGATGCTGGTGGCGCAGGTCCAGGTGTTGGTTGAAAAATAGCCAGCAGTGTCGTTGTAGATATCCAGCAGAAACACTCGGTTGGAAGGTAATTTTATCTGCAGGAGTTTGCCATTGAGAATATTCTGTGAGTCTGTAGTCAAGGCGTAAATAGAAGCGGCGTGATTATGTGGCGCGTAGCTATAGCAGGCGTTCTTAAGCAAAGGACATCTGAAAACGATATTCCCGACTTGGGAAGCCGTTGAGTAGGTAGTTGTGGTAGAGCCAGGTAAATAAAGGCGATAGAAATCTCTCTTAACAAAACCGAGATACGGTGCCAAGCGCACATACCAGGCCGCATTTTTAGCGGTAGCAAAGCCGGAGAATGTCGCGCCGCTGTTTCTATCCCAGCCGAATGGGATAAACTCATCAGAATCATCGCAATACAACATAGTCACGACTCCAAGCTGTTTGAGATTGGAGAGGCAGACGATGCCGCCGGCTTTAGCTCGAGCTTTCGCTAAGGCCGGCAACAGCATCGATGCCAGGATCGCAATGATGGCAATAACCACCAGTAGTTCGATTAA
>CAZUCG010000174.1:0-6138 GCA_964619145.1 uncultured Lentisphaeraceae bacterium
ATCTTGTCAGCTGCGTGGTTATGACCAATGCCGATTTGTCCTATCTTGATTTTGCCCATAATTGGTCCTCGTTTGGTATGCAATTTGTTTAAGATAATCCCCAGTTCGCATTAACGCAAGAGCACGGCCGGAATTCTTTATAGCCTTGGAGATGTCAGCGCGGTTGCGGCCCGGCTGTTTGTAATCACTAAAAAAAGCACTATGTTATAAACAATTATAGTCGCTGGGAACCTGACTATCTTAATGATATCAATTAGTAGATACTGATTTCTTAGAATAATTTACTTGGAGTTAATGATGATCGGGAAATTTCTGAATTTAGCTTTGCTTATACTGTTAGTATTGATGACGACTGCGCTAGCAGCTGAACGGCGAATTGCCATCTCTGAGGAAATGGCGACAGTCGTCGACTGCGAGATCGTGCTGCCGGAAAAAAGCAAGCTGCTGGACTATGCCGCTGACGAATTGCAAAATTTACTTAGCCAAGCCACAGGTAAAAATATTGCCATTACTGCCACCCCCAGCGAGGGCGAGACCGTGTCGCTGATCCTAGGACAAAATAAGTTTTTAGTGGCAGCCGGGCTGGTGTTGGATGACTTGCCGCAAGAGGGCTATTACATCAAACGGGCGGGGAACCGGATATTCCTGGCTGGTCGCGATTCGAGCAGTCAGAGTCCGAATCGTAATTGGGGCCAGCGCTACCAACGCGGCACTTTATCAGCAGTGTATGATTTCCTAGAACGCTTCCTAGGAGTGCGCTTTTACTTCCCGGGAGAATTTGGCACCATCGTACCGACAATAACGAAACTGCAACTGCCGCAGGTGATAGATATTATAGAGTCTCCAGACCTGGAGATGCGCCAATACTATAATGGCAATTGCCAATGGCACGATACGAGCCTCTACAATGGCGCAACAGTCAATAACTTGAATATCGTGCGCTTGCGGCTGGAAGAGCAGAATGTGCCTTTTTGCCACGGCACCGCATATCTGAAATTGACTGAGCGCTTCGGCCAAACCCATCCGGAATACTTCGCCTTGATGCCGGACGGCAGCCGTTTCAGTGCTGAAGTGCAAAGCCAAAAGCATTCTGAACAACTCTGCTTCAGCAGCAGTGGGCTCCGGGAGGAAATTGCCCAGGACGCCATCGATTACCTGAGCGCAAAGACCACTGCCGAGCGCAACGCCGCCGCTGCCACCCGGGGAATGAAGTATTGGCCTAGCCCTGTTGCCAGCCCCGGCTATTTCTGTGTGATGCCTAACGACTGGCTGTATATGTGCCATTGTGAGCAATGCAAAACTGCCGCCGGCTTTGGCGGACGGAGCTATCCCACCGACCCCGCGGGGCAATTGCGCTCCAGTAATCACCTCTGGGATTTTACTGCTGACATCGCCCGTCGGGTCCAAGTCGCTGGCGTGCCAGGCAAGATCACTCAGATGGCTTATACCCCCTACAAGCTTATCCCGAGCATCGATCTGCCGGACAATATTATAGTCCAAGTCGCAGTCAAGGGTATGACCAGCACTGCTGATAATTCCGAAGAAGACGCGCTCTTGGCGGGTTGGAAAGAGAAGACAGGTCGGCCGGTGGCCATCTGGACTTATCCCGGCAAGCATATGCAGAAGTCAATGCTGAAGGGCATTCCAGTGATGATCCCTAACATCGTAGGCAAATACATTGCCGACCGCCGTGATTTGATTTTTGGCACCTTCCTGGAATCAGAAACAGATTACTTTATCTACAACTATTTGGTCTATTATGTGTTCGCCAAAGTCAGCTGGAATACCGAGACTGACATCAAAGCTTTGCTGGCTGAGCATTATCAGCTGATGTACGCTGAGGCCGCGCCACTCTTCCAGCAAATGTTCGAGGCGATGGAACACCTGTGGCTGAATAAAATCCTCGGCTTTACCGTGGATACATCTCTGGGGCCAGTCACCAAGTTGCCTAATACGGTCGAACTGTGGGCGAAAATTTATACTCCGGAGTTGCTAGCTGATTTCCAGGCTAAGCTAGACCAGAGTGAGCAGCTTACCGCCAATAACCCCGCCGCGTTGAAACGGGTTCGCTATCTGCGCGAGAAGTTCTTTGGACCGATATTTGCTCACGCGCAGATACACAAAGCAGAGCAGGAGGCCTTCGATTCCTGGAATGTGACGCTGCCTGGTGAGGTTTTTCTGCGGCCCTTTACTGGGGCTCTCTGCGAGGTGAATACCACGGTCAAGATCAATCAAACGCCCGACAGCCTAGTCTTCAATTTTATTTGTGAAGAACCGCTGCTCGAGAAAATGTTACTGCAGGCCGAAATCCGTGATTCCGAAGTCTATGCCGACTCGTGTGTGGAAGTGCTGCTGAATCCTTCTGCCGACCGCAAGACATATTACCAATTCATTGTCAATGCCAACGGCATTGTGTACGATGCGAAGTATGTTGTCGGTAACCAAGGGCAGAAAGATTGGAACAGCAGTGTCTCGGTAAAAACCGCCTTGGACGAGCAATACTGGACGGCTGAAATCACCGTCCCGCTCAGCGATATCGGCCCGTTGGCCGAAGGCGGCTTCCCAGCTAATTTTGCTCGTAATCGCGCAATTAAGGCCGCTGCCGAAGAATCGTATTATCAGTGGTCGCCAGCTACCGGAAGAAGCTTTCACGAAATTTCACAATGGGGGACACTCTATACAACCCCACCAGAAAATAAGAATCTGCTCCAGGACTGGAATTTTGCCGGTAATTCTTATCAATCTGGCAGGATTGGCGTCTGGTGGCCTTGGCGTTCTGGCACGGCTGCTGATGGCCAGAAGATTGAACTTGATGAGCGGGTGTTCATCAGCGGCGGACAGAGCCTGCATTTGACAAATGTCGAAGGCCTGCGGCTGAATGCCGTGCAGCATTGCTCTGGTTTCGAACCTTCCAGTAAATATCGCTTGTCATACTTTTTCCGCGGTCGCGCTCTGGCTGGCGCCAAGCGCTCTGGCAGCCTGGGGGCGGGGGCGTATTTCACCTTGAAAGGTCAGCCATCGCTGGCGCTGGCCAGCCCCAAAACTCAAATTCTGGGCGATCAAGATTGGGTTCGGATTGTCAGCGAATTTACCACCAACGACAGTGTTACCCCTGAGTCAGAAGGCGCTATCGGCCTGTGGATTTGGAACGCCGCCGGCGAGGCCTGGTTCGATCACCTGATTCTGGAAAAAATTGCGGGCGAGTAGTCGAGTGCAAATATTCGACTATGCCACGCAACTCTACTCGCGGTGGATTTGTCTAACAAGGAGAAAGTGGGCGTGGTTCGGAGCATTATACAAAGGAGTTATTGGGTGAAGTTATCCCGCGGCAATAGTTTTTGTTTTTTCCTCCTGCTGATATTGATTCTTACTGGTTGTTCTTCAATTGTGGACGCGCATCGGCAAAAACAGCCGCTGCTGTCCGAGTATTTGCACGGTCAGCAGGAGCGGGCTCTGCAGCGTCTCGACAACAAGTTAACAGAACCGAAATGGTACAATAGCTCAGTCGTTGGCTCAGGCGACGAAGTGATGTGGCGACTGGAAGCCGGTAGCTTGAATTTCCTCTTGGATAATAACTCCGAGAGTATTGCCCATTTTGAGCGGGCTGAGGACCTGATTGAGGATTTCGATAGCCGGGCGTTGGTGAATTTACGGCATCTGGGCAGCGAGAGCGCTGGCTTGTTCACGAATATGAACGCATTGCCATACCGTGGTTTTTGTCGAGACCGCATTATGCTGCCGCTGTTTAAGGCTTTCGCCTATCTCGGCAACGGTGCCGAAGAAGCTTTTCGAGTGGAGCTGTTTCGACTCCGTGAGACCCAGAATAAGGTGATCGATGATTATGAAAAATACTTCCAGGCGGAGGAAGCGGCGCTGGCGAAAGCCAAAGCCGGCAATGCCGACGCGGCGCGGAATGTCGATTTGCAAAAAGTCCTTTCCGAGGGCCGGAATTACGAGCTCGCAGCAGGCTTACAACAAACCCGAACCGTGGCACACCGCGGCTATGGGAATTTCTTGAACCCATTCGCTATTTTTATGTCGGCCTACGGTTTTGCCCGGGATAACGATTTTCAAAACGCGATTGTTGATTACCAGCGCCTTTACCAAGCCTTGCCACACAATAACCTGGTGCAGAAGTACTACGTGACTGGATTGCAGCGCACGAATCGCAGCATACCAGCAGAATTGAAAAATGTGACACCACTGGATTTTTCGCTCGGTAGAGATTCGCTGATGCTGATTTTTGCCAATGGCCGCAGCGCGGCCCTGCGGGAGATCGCGCTTTATATCCCGATTTTTTACCCCGGTTATTCAACTCTAGCCACTGCTGCTTGGCCAGTCTGTGAGTATTATCCTCGGCCCTACCAACGGCTGTCGGTAGTCGCAGATGGACAGCAACACCACACTGAGGTCATCGCCGATATGGATGGCATACTAGCCCAGGAATACACGGAGCGTCTCCCGGGGATGATAACTCGAGTAATTCTCAATGCCGCCATCAAAGAGCTGGGCAGTTATTTCGCGAATCGCAGTGTCCGAGAGGCCAATTCATTGGCTTATCTGGGCACTATGCTTGGTACCTCTGCCTATAAAATCGCCTTTAATACTGCTGATACCAGAACCTGGGAAATCCTGCCCAAAGAATACCAAGTGGTAGAGTTCGCGATGCCACAACAGCGCGAAATTATCGTCTCAACAGATGGCTTGAAGCAACTGAAAATAGCCCTCCCCACAGCCGCTAAATCGGCTATCGTGTATGTCAATGCACCGAGTTATGCCCCTGCGGCTATGACGATTAAAGTGTTCGCCCTACAAACAAAATAAGGAGACCTGAAATGAGAATGGATGCTACGGTTGCATTGTCGATGCTGGCTGTGATGTTGTTTGCCGGTTGTCAAAATACTATCAATACTGTGGAGAATAGCGAAAAACAGGCGTATCAGAATATTATTGCTGATAAACGCTTCGTGACTGACGGAGCCCTGAATCGGCGATTGTCTTTGCGCTCAGTGAATGTGTATCCGGGAGGAGAAGCGGGAAACTTCTCCGTCGAAATTACCGCCACTAATGTCCGGACTGGCTTCTGGGCCCAACTCTGGAGCGGTCTGACTGGCGATAATCCATATAAGGTCGATTATAAATTTACCTGGAAAGACGATAACGCTATGACCGTAGAGACACCGCTATCTATCTGGCGGACGATGGTAATTATCCCCGGTGAGACAGTGTATTTTAAGTCAGTCGCCCCAAGTGAGCGTTGCAAAGATTTTGTTCTTAACATTAAAGAGTCTAAATAAAGGAGTACTGTAATTATGGAAAACAAGCATTTTATGTTGAGCGCTTTGGCTGCCTTGACGCTGTTAGTTGGTTGTACCTCGACGACCCCGTCGGACTATGTGGACGCAACCGATACGACTATCGCCGTGAAGAACAGAAATCGGATGAGTTCGTCCGATTGGATGATCATCAGCCAGGAAGCCGCTCAGGCGCTGCTGACCTCACCGTTGTTCCAGGAATACCTCACCGCTTATCAAATTGATGCCGAGAATATTCTGCAAGAAGCGGAGGCGGCTGGGGATAAGCTCACTACCCGTGAGAAGCTGACTTATGGGAAGCCGCTGCTGATGCTCTCAGTAATTGAAAACAACACCTCAGAGCATATTGATTCGAAGTTGATGACCGAGCGTCTGCGGGAAGTGTTGTTCAACAGCGGGAAAGTGCGTTTTACTACTTATGTCGCTGGCGAAGGACAATCGTTTGATGATGCGACCGCTTATGCTCGAGAATTGCACAATGACCCGAATGTCAATCAACGCACAGTTATGAAAAAAGGCAAAGTCAATGCCTATGACCTGTCGCTGGCCGGAGTGATTATCAGACAGACCGCCAGAGCTGGCCGGGAAAATGAAATCTCATATATGTTCAGCCTGACTTTGACTGATAGTAACACCGGCGAAGGAGTCTGGGCCTATACTAAGGAAATTAAACGCCAACATACCCGGGGTGGCTTTGGCTGGTAATGCACCCCGACGAGCGAATAATCTCTGGCGGTGCTGACCCTGGAAGCGAAAACAGCTAGTCGCCGCCTACAATAATTGAATAGAATAAATAAATTTGGGGGCGGCGGAATACTCCGCC
>CAZUCG010000175.1:0-6116 GCA_964619145.1 uncultured Lentisphaeraceae bacterium
CCTTCAAAGCAATATGAGCAAAGCTGTATTTTGTGCTATGGTTGACAAAGCGAAACAGTATATCCGCGAGGGAGAGGTGATCCAAATCGTCCTCTCGCATCGATTTTCGGCAGCGACGGTGTCCTCGCCATTGCAAATCTACCGGGCGCTACGGCTGATTAACCCATCACCATATACATTCTTTCTGAAACTCAGCGGGCTGATTCTGGTCGGCTCTTCACCGGAAACTATGGTCAAGCTGGAAAACGCCCGCTCGTCCGTAAGACCAATCGCCGGCACCAGAAAACGAGGACAGACAGAGTTGGAAGATCGCGCCTTGGCCGACGAGTTCCTCAATGACGAAAAAGAGCGCGCGGAGCACTTGATGCTGGTGGACCTGGGTCGCAATGACCTGGGCCGGACGGCCGTCCCCAACAGCGTGCAGGTGAAGTCATTTATGACTGTGGAGCGCTATTCGCACGTGATGCACCTCGTCAGCGATGTGGACGCAATGCTGGCAACAAAATACGATGCCTGCGATCTGCTGCGCACGACTTTTCCAGCCGGGACGCTCTCCGGTGCGCCGAAAATCCGGGCTATGGAGTTGATTAACGAACTCGAGCCAAGCCCCCGCGGAGTCTATGGTGGTGGCGTGGGCTATATCAGCTACAACGGCAATCTTGATCTGTGTATTACCATCCGGACGATTGAAATTCGGGATGCCAAGCTCTACATCCAAGTCGGGGCCGGGATCGTCTATGATTCCATCCCAGAGAAAGAACACGAAGAGACCCTGAATAAAGCCGCTGCTCTTTTCAAAGCGGTTAATCTTGCGGCCAATAATTTTCAACTCGACTGACAACGGAGGACTGACGATGATTTTAGTACTTGACAACTTTGATTCATTTACCTATAATCTAGTGCATTTACTGTACGCGCTGCAGGTAGAAGTGGAAGTCTATCGCAATAATCAGCTTAGCGTCGAGCAAGCCCTGGCACTGCGTCCGGAGGCATTTGTCTTCTCGCCGGGACCGGGCCGGCCTGAAAATGCCGGCATTATGCAGGACCTGATCTTAGCGGCGAAAGGCCTTGTTCCGATGCTCGGCGTCTGCCTGGGTCATCAGGCCATCGGCCAAGTTTTTGGTGCCGAGGTCGTGCCCGCCAGGAAAATTATGCACGGCAAAATCTCCCGGATCAGCCATAATGGCCAGGACATATTCGCCACGCTGAAAAATGATTTCAAGGCCGTGCGTTATCATTCTTTGGCTTTGCGCGAAGACAGCCTGCCAGCAGAAATCGAAGTGACTGCTAAGGCAGAGGACGGTGAAATTATGGGTATTCGACATCGCTCGCAACTGATTTATGGCATCCAGTACCACCCGGAATCCATCCTGACCCCAAACGGAAAACAACAGCTGGCCAATTTTCTGCAACTGGTAGTTCAGAAACAACCCAAAGGAGCTTGAAGACTATGCTGAAGTCGTATTTAGATAAAGTCCTGGCCCGGCAAGACCTGACGAATTCGGAAATGGACGATTTGTTGGAGCTGCTAACCAGCAGCGACGTATCTCTGGCCCAAGCCGGTGCCCTGCTGGCGGCTTTGCGGATGAAAGGCGAAAGCGTAAGTGAGTTGCTCGGCGGGGCGCAAATGCTGCGCCGCAATGCGACTTTCATCGATTGCGGGGGGCGAGAAGTCGTCGATATCGTGGGCACCGGCGGCGATGGCGGAATCTCCTTCAATATCTCGACCACCTCGGCCATTGTGGCAGCAGGGGCGGGCGTGGTCATCGCCAAACACGGAAATCGCGCCGTGTCCGGCAAATGCGGCGCGGCGGATGTGCTCGCAGAGCTAGGCTTTAATCTCGAGGTCGCACCGGCCGCGATGGAAAACAGTATCTGCGAACACGGCATTGGTTTTATGTTCGCCCAGAAGTTGCATCCGAAATTCGCAAAGGTCGCGCCGCTGCGGCGCGAATTGGGCATCCGGACTATTTTCAATATGTTCGGTCCGTTATGCAATCCCGCTGGCGCCACCAGGATGGTGGTCGGAGTCTTTGCTAATAACTTGACTGAGCTGTTTGCCGGTGCCCTGAATGGCCTGGGCGTTAAACACGCCCTCGTGGTGCATAGTAATGACGGACTCGACGAAATCAGCTGCTGCGATACCACCCGAGTGACGGAATTGAAAGACGGCAGACTGAAAACGTATGAACTCTATCCCGAAATGCTGTTGGGTGATTCATACGACCTGATGGAACTCGCTGGCGGTGACGCTGCTCGTAACGCCGCTATCCTGCAGGCGGTCTTGCGTGGCGAGGACCGAGGCGCCTGCCGCGCCGTGGTGTTGCTCAATGCCGCCGCGGCTTGTTATGTCGCCGGCTTGGCCGACAGCATCGCGGATGGTATCACCTTAGCCGAGAAATCTATCGCTGACGGGAAGGCCGAGGAAAAGCTAGCGGTCTTGATTCAGGGGAGTCTCGAGCGATGAATATCCTCCAACAAATCGTCGCCGACCTACAGCCGCAATTGCAGGAACGGAAACAGCGAATCGGGATGTCGGAACTGCTGAAACAAATCGAACGGCTGCCGCTAGCAGCTGATTTTGCCGCGGTCTTCCGTCCCGAGCGTATCAATATCATTGCTGAACTCAAAAAAGCCTCGCCCTCAAAAGGCGTCATCCGAGAGAATTTCAACTATCGCGAGTGCGCCCAGGAATTGGACAATGCCGGCGCGGCCGCATTGTCGGTGTTGACCGAACGCAATTATTTCCACGGTAACCTGGAATATCTGGATCAGGTTTCCAAGGCGGTGCAAATCCCTCTGTTGTGCAAGGATTTCATCGTGGATCCGTATCAGCTCTGCGAAGCCAGGCTCTATGGCGCCTCCGCGATCCTGTTGATTGCGGCACTGTTGTCGCCGACAGAATTGAAGCGTCTGGCCGCCAGCGCCGCGTACTTGGGCCTGGCAGTGCTCGGTGAGGCCCATAATGCAACGGAATTAGCCGTCTTGCTGGACTGCGGAGTCAAGCTAATTGGTATCAATGCGCGCGACCTGAAAACCTTTTCCTGCGACCTGGAATTAGCAGAAAAATTACTAGCTGAGATACCGGCTGACCGAGTCGCGATTGCCGAAAGCGCCATTTGCAACCGAGCCGATTTGCTGAGACTTAAAGATGCCGGTGCGCGTGGCTTCCTGATCGGTGAGGTCTTGATGCGGGCAGAGCAGCCTGGGGAAAAACTCAAGGAGCTGTTATGAACACACTGGTGAAGTTCTGCGGTATGATGCGTGCCGAAGATGTCCTGGCTGCTGCTGCGGCCGGCGTGGATTATCTTGGCTTCGTGCTGGTGCCGGGCTCCCGCCGTTATTTGCAGCGAGATGCCTTGCCGCCCTTGCTGGCTGCTGTGCCCAAGAACCTGAAAAAGGTGTTCGTCACGGCAGATCTGGAATTGGCCGAAGTCGTGCAGTTGATTGCCGATTTTAAGCCGGATGTAATTCAGCTGCACGGCCGGGAAACGGCAGATTACGCCCGGGCAATTCAGGACGCCGAGGTATGGAAAGCCGTGCAGCTGAAGGATGCTCAAGAGGTAGCAGAATTCTCTGCTTATCCGGCTGAATTCCTGGTCGTTGACGCAGAGCAGGGCGGCTCAGGCCAATGCTGTGACTGGCAGTTGGCCGCGAAAATGGCCGCACGGCGGAAAATTTTTCTCGCCGGTGGTCTAACTCCGGACAATGTCTCTGCCGCTCTAGGCTGTAGTCGTGCCGCCGGCATCGATGTCGCCAGCGGCATCGAAATCGGCCCGGGTAGAAAAGACCAGCAAAAAATGCGGCAACTGTTGACCGCAATTCGCCAATGCGAACAACAGCACAGGCAATAATCTTTGGTTCAATCTTTTGCACAGGAGTAAGGAAATGAAAACCCACTATGGCATTTATGGCGGACAGTATGTCGCCGAAACGCTGATGCCGGCCTTGGCTGAACTGGAAACAGAATACCTGGCCGCTAAACAAGACCCAGTTTTCCAGAATGAACTCGGGCAGCTGCTGAAAAATTACGTCGGCCGGGAATCGCCACTATACTTCGCGAAACGGCTCAGCGAATTCTTGGGCGGCGGCAGCATTTATCTGAAGCGCGAAGACCTGAACCATACCGGCGCGCATAAAATCAACAACACCATCGGACAGGGGCTGCTCGCTAAACGGATGGGCAAAAAACGCCTGATTGCAGAGACCGGCGCCGGTATGCACGGCGTGGCCACCGCTACCGTCGCTGCCCTGCTGGGGCTGGAATGTGAAGTTTTTATGGGCAGCCTGGATATTCAACGACAAGCAGTTAATGTCGAAAGAATGCTAGCCCTGGGTGCTAGCGTGCATCCAGTCAGCGAGGGTTCCGCGACCCTGAAAGACGCGATGAATGAAGCGCTCCGAGACTGGACGGCCCGTTTCAGTGATACCTTTTACGTGATTGGAACGGTCGCCGGACCACATCCCTACCCGATGCTGGTGCGCGATTTCCAAATCGTGATCGGTCAAGAAGCCAGACGGCAATGCCTGGAGCAAACAGGACGGCTGCCGGATCAAGTCATTGCCTGCGTCGGCGGCGGCAGCAATGCTTTGGGCATCTTTGCCGCTTTTTGCGCCGATCCCGAGGTCTTGCTGGTGGGTGTCGAGGCAGGCGGACAGGGAATCGACAGCGGCGAACACGCAGCCAGTATTTGCGGCGGTCGAGTCGGCATACTGCACGGCTGTAAAACCTATCTCTTGCAGAATAGCGACGGCCAGATTCTCGATACTTATTCAGTCTCTGCCGGTCTCGATTATCCCGGTGTAGGACCAGAACACAGCTTTATGGCCGACAATGGCGCCGCACAGTATGTGACCGTAAATGACGACGAGGCAATTGCGGCATTCGAGCTCCTGGCCAAATACGAAGGCATTATCCCCGCCCTGGAAAGTGCCCACGCTCTGGCATATTCCTTCAGAATTGCCCGGGAATATGCCCCGGAAACAACGCTGCTGGTTAATCTCTCCGGTCGGGGCGATAAAGATATGGATACCGTCCGGAAATTCAGACAACAGCATCCTCGGCGCCGGGCTTGATTTTACTACCCCATTAGAGAAGGATTCACGCTATGGACAAACTAAAAAAAATCTTCGCTACCTGCCGTCAAGAAAACCGGGCCGCACTGATCATTTTCTGCAGTTGTGGTTATCCCGACCTGGAACGCAGTGAACAAGTTATCGAGGCCGCCATCGAGGCCGGCGCAGATATCATTGAATTGGGAGTGCCTTTCTCTGACCCGATGGCCGACGGAGCCGTTATCAGAGCAGCGTCGGAAGTCGCCTTGCGGAATGGTGCTGATCTGCAGAAGACTCTGGCTATGGCGGCCAGACTGACTAGGCGGTATCCGGAGACAGGCTTCATCTTGTTCAGTTATATGAATGTGTTGTATAACTTCGGCCTGGAGAAACTCTGCCGAAAACTACCAGAAATAGGTATCGACGGGATACTGGCCGTCGATTTGCCGCTGGAGGAAAGTGCGGAGTTAGCCCGCCCCTGTCAGCAACATAAACTGCACCTGATTCCACTCGTTTCGCCGGCTACGCCAATAGCCCGAGCCAGAAAAATTATGTCCCAGGCCAGTGGATTCGTTTACAGTGTCAATGTCTGTGGCGTGACTGGCATCCGGGACTTGTTGCCCGCTGAAATAGCCGAGCACCTGGCAGAATTAAAAAAGAATTCACCAGTGCCGGTGGCGGCTGGATTCGGCATCACAGATGCCGCCGCCGCTCATCGCCTCAGCCAAGTCGCCGATGGAATCATCGTAGGCTCAGCAGTTATCAAAATCTTCGCCCGAGAACAGGATTTCAGCAAATCACTGACCGAGGCAAAAGATTTCATCCGCGAACTCGCGCAAAACACCCAAAGAAAATAAAAGATAGGCTTCGAGGATGTGCCCGGAGCTTCTAGCTCCGGATTCTCTTCCCCTTGGGTGCAGTTCCCAGCAGGTAAAGGTCGTCCAAAAAGAATGCTGCCTGCAGGGCAATACTCTTTACTTGAACTGGCTGTGTTTCTTGCGGGTGGATGGGACGAATGGGACGAATGGGACGAATGGGACGAATGGGACGAATGGGACGAA
>CAZUCG010000176.1:0-6102 GCA_964619145.1 uncultured Lentisphaeraceae bacterium
AATTAAAAAAATGATTTTGGAATGCTATCGACCCAGCTTCACTGACGCATTACCAGACCGAGCACGGACAGGCGAGAAACTGCTTGTTCCGGCTGGATTTATGGGAAACAGATATTATAGTATACTTTTTCCTATTGATGTTTTAAGCGCTAAATTCGTCAGGGACCTTGGCGTGATTTGTCGTTTTCAGCAGGAGTTACCGTCTGAATCTTCACAAGGAGTCATTGTGGAAAACCGATCTTTACCCATCAGTGTTAACTGCAGCGAGACCGCGCCTTGCTGTCTAAGCGTAGCAGTTACCATTTCTGCGGAGGACACTCAGCAGATATACAAGGCCGCCATTCGCAAAGTTGGTTCAGAGGCTAAGCTGCCGGGTTTTCGTCCAGGCAAAGTACCTGTGCCGATGCTCTTGAAGACTTATGCTCAGCAAATCAATGCCCAAACGACTGAAGAACTGATCGATTCAGCCATCGCCCAAGTGATTGCTGAGAAAGATCTGGACTTATATACCCGACCGAATTTTAACGGCGAGGAAGGCGCGCCACTATACGTGCCAGGACAGGATTATTCCTTTACTTTTACCACCGAGGTGTTTCCCAAAATCACCCTGCCGCAATACCAGGGCATTAACGTGAGCAAACGCGAAGTCGTGGTGACAGCAGAGGAGATAGAAGAGTACCTCCAGGGCATTCTCGAACAGCGTGCGACTTTTGAGTCCGTGCAGCGCCCCTCTCAACAGGGTGATATGCTGCAGGCTAATTATACTGCCGATGCGCCAGAAGAGATGCTCGCTAATGACCAGATTAAGTACTTGCTGAAAGGCGAAAACAGCTGGCTGATGCTGCGCGAGCCAGAGATGTTGCCGGGCATCGCTACTGCATTGTTGAATTTGTCTGCCGGCGAGCAGAAGGACATCGAACTGACTTTCCCCGCTGATTTCCGCACCGAGGCCTTGCAAGGCAAAACCTATCTGTTCCATTTTGAGATTCAGGAAGTAAAGGGCAAAGTCGTGCCCGCATTGGACGAGGACCTTCTCAAGGAGCTGAAGATTGAGAGCGAAGAGAAATTGCGCTCTGCGATCAAAGATATGCTGAGCAACCGCAAGCAGCAGTCTGAAGACGGTAAGGTGCGCTCGCAATTGCAGCAGGCACTGCTGAGCGGCCAGGATTTTCCAGTCCCGCCGACTCTGCAGCAGCTACATAAGTACAAATATCTGCAGGACCTCGCCCGGATAATGAATTACCAGGGTATGAAAGAAGAAGATATCACTGCCAAAATCAAAGAGGGTGACAGCGAGGCAGATAACAAAGCCATTACCAGTGCCAGACTGGAAATCGTGCTGCGCCAGATCGGCCAGGCGGAGAATATCACCGTGACCAACCAGATGCTGGCCAGCGTGATCGCCAATATCGCCGAGCAGAACAATACCCCGTTCAACAAAACTGTCCAGAAGATGCGCGAAACTGGCCAGATTCAGGAGATCAGCCAAGCTGTTTTTCAGGAGCTGGCGATGAAAGTCGTGGCTGAGGCCGCGCAAGTGGAAGTCATTAAAGACGAACCATAAATGTCAGCTGGTGGCGCTGTTGCCGATGTTGCCTATTGCTAGACATAACTACTAATGGAGATGAGGAGATAATGATCACTAACGATTATTATGTACCGATTGTGGTGGAACAGACCGGGAATGGCGAACGCCAGTACGATATCTATTCGCGCTTGTTGAAAGACCGAATCATTATGCTGGGCACGCCGGTCTCGGATGCAGTGGCGAATGCCGTGGTGGCACAAATGCTGTTCTTGCAAAGTGAAGACCCCAAGAAGGATATTGACTTTTATATCAATAGCCCTGGCGGCAGTGTTACTGCTGGCCTAGCTATCTACGACACGATGCAAATGCTCAGCTGCGATGTGCGCACGTACTGCATCGGCCAGGCCGCCAGTATGGCCGCCGTACTGCTTTGTGCCGGCACCAGCGGTAAGCGTTTCTCGCTGCCCAATGCTCGGATTATGATCCATCAGCCTTCGGGCGGTGTGGAAGGCACGGCCGCGGATATCGACATCCAGGCCAAGGAAATTCTGCACATCCGCAAGGTCCTCTATGATATTCTGGCCAAGCACACCGGCAAAGCCGCCAAGGTGATTCAACGCGATAGCGAACGAGATTTCTTTATGACTGCCGAAGCGGCCCAAAAATACCGCGTCGTTGACCAAATCTGCCTCCCCCATAGCCGCTAAAACAAAAGATATGGCGAAAAAACCTGAAAGCAATATGCGCTGTTCCTTCTGTGGGCGCGGACCGGAGAGCGATATCTACCTCCTGCCTGCACCTTCAGGCAAATATGGTATTTGTGACGAATGCACACAGATGGCAGCAGAAGCGTTTAAGCAAATCTATGGTTTGGATTTGTTGGCTGAAACTGAAAGCAAACCGAAACGCGCGACCGCTAAGACCGGCAAACAGCCTGGCAAGAACGCTGCCCTGCAAGTCGGTACCGCTCAAGAAATGAAAGCCTTTCTCGACCAATATGTGGTCGGGCAGGAACGCGTTAAGCGCATTCTGTCGGTGGCGGTACATAACCACTACCGGCGGCTGCAATTTCTCGAATCCGGGCAGAAACTTGCTCCGGAAGTCGATATTGAGAAGAGTAACGTCCTTTTGATCGGTCCGACCGGCTCAGGTAAGACCTTGTTGGCTCGAACTTTGGCCAAGAAACTCAATGTCCCGTTCGCGATTTGCGATGCCACCACTCTGACTGAGGCCGGCTATGTCGGTGACGACGTCGAGAACATCCTGGTGCGGCTGCTGCAGTCTGCCGATTATGACGTCGAGAAAGCCCAGATCGGGATCATCTATGTCGATGAAATCGACAAGATTGCCAAGCGCTCGGAGAATGTCTCCATCACCCGCGATGTCTCTGGCGAAGGCGTCCAACAGGCATTGCTGAAAATTTTAGAAGGCACGGTCGCAAATGTGCCGCCGCAGGGTGGCCGCAAGCACCCGCAGCAGGAATTAGTGGCGATTGATACCACCAATATCCTCTTTATTTGCGCCGGGGCGTTCATCGGGCTGGACAAGATTATTCAGCGCCGGGACGGCAACCGAGTGCTCGGTTTTGGCCGCCAAGCCGAAGCCGGGACCCTCGATTTGACTAATCAAGACTTGAATGTTCTTGATTTTTTGGAACCAGAAGACTTGCTCAAATTTGGCTTAATTCCAGAATTCGTGGGACGCCTGCCCATCGCCGCGGCTTTGCGCGAGTTGACTCGCGAGGACTTGATTCACATCTTGACTGAGCCCAAGAACTCGCTGGTACGCCAATACCAGACTTTGTTGGCAATGGATAATGTGCAACTGACTTTCACCGACGAGGCCTTGGCGGAAATTTCTGAGCGGGCACTGAAGAAGAAGACTGGCGCTCGTGGGATGCGTTCAGTTATGGAAAGTGTGATGATTGATGTGATGTTTGATTTGCCGACCCTGAAGGGTAAAAAGGCGAACTGCGTTATTGATGCAGCAGTGGTGTCTGGTAAGAAAGAAGCTACCCTGCAGCTCGAAGCATAAGCCGAGTTCGAGCGCTGCTAAGCTTAACCGACTCGGCTGTGCGCCTGGCGTAAAACGGCAACGGCACAGCAGATAGATATACTGATAATGGCATTGCTTGGCCACTAATCGCCCTGGCAATTTGCGGAGAACTACAACCCGGGAATTGCCTTGGGGTTATTCTTTTGTCAAAGCTAAGCGGCTTTGTTTTCGGTAACCGCAACCGCAACTGAGGCAGAATTATTTTATGAGCAGACTTTTACCAGAACGAGGCCTGGCAGTTATGGCAACAATCTGTGTGCTGCTTAATTTTTTCGGCCTTCAGGCGGCAGCACAGTCAACCACAAAACAGAACATCCGCTATCTTGACCTCAAAAAAGTCCGCTACTTATACCTCACTGATGTCGCTCGCTATTATGGTATGCGCTGTAGAGTCTCTGGTAAACAGAGCCAGCTTTTTTCGCAGTATAGTCGACTAGTCTTTGAACAGGATTCACGACAATTTCAGCTGACTGGCATCAAAGCAAACTTGTCTTACCCGATCGCTAAAGTCGGCCGGGAGATGCTGATGGCACAAACCGATTTCGTGGATTTTCTTGACCCGATTTTGCGCCGGGCTATTATCCCCAAACGACCCGTCCGACATATTATGCTCGATCCGGGCCACGGCGGTGGCGACGTCGGCGCTCTGGTCGAAAGTGTCGCGGAAAAAAATATCAATTTGTTAATGGCTCGCAGAATTGCCGCCATTTTGCGCAAACGCGGCTATAAAGTGACGCTGACTCGGGAAAAAGACCAGTATCTGACCTTGAAACAACGCGTGGCGGCGGTGAATAATAATAAGCCGGATGTATTTCTCAGTATCCATTTCAATTCCATCGGCAACAGCAGCACTAACGGTATCGAGACATATATTGCCAATCCCGCCCAGACGCCCTCTTCCGGTGGTAATGTGTTCGCTAAAAAAGCCGCACCAGCAAATGCCTATAACCACGAAAATGCTTTGCTGGCATACTTGTTGCAGCAGCAGCTGATCGCGGCTACCAAGGCCACGGATTGCGGCATCAAACGTAAGCAATTCTATGTCATTCGTGAGGTCGCTTGCCCAGCCGCACTATTGGAACTCGGTTTTTTAAGCAATGCTGCCGAACGACAGCTGCTATTGCAGTCGCTGTATCAGGATAAATTGGCGGTGGCGGTGTGCGACGCAATGCAAAAATTTGAACAAGCGCTCTTGCCATCTGGGCAGTGACGGGTGCGATAATCCGCAACAGCCGCCGACCGCGCGGATATGTTTTTCCGCGGGCGGCATCATCGCGCAGCAAAAAACGCCATTCTTGCGGGAGTGTCGCCCCAGCAAGAATGGCGTTTTGCTGCCGGCTGAATTTTTAGATTATACCCGCTTCGTGTAGTCCATTCAGAGCGACTGAGACACCGGCCAATTCTCCGACCTTTAAGCCTAGTTCGGAAATGCGCACTTCACAACAATCGCGGAAGTCCTGCCAAGCGAAACGAGGCAGATAAGCGATAACCGGCTTGAGCAGGAAATCACCGGCATAGTAGGCCGCGGTTCCGAGCACAATCTGCTCTGGATTAAAGGTATTCAGATAGATACCGATACCTTGCGCTAAACGATAGCAAATCTCGTCCCACATCTTCATAGCCAGAGGAATGCCAGCCTTCGCGCCTTCCCGCACTGCCTGGAAATTCAGATTTTCGACTTTGCCATCTACACCCGGCAATCTGAAGATCGCGTGGTCGGGACGCTGGCGCAGAGCCTCCTGCAGCCGCAGCGCGACGTTCTTGCCGCCGCAGTATGCCTCCAGGCAGCCTAGCTGCCCGCAGCCACAAATCGGGCCGTTGACGTCCAGTATGACGTGCCCTAGTTCTCCAGCGATGCCGGTCTTGCCAGTAACCAGCCTGCCGCCGGAGATGATGCCTCCCCCTACTCCAGTACTCATCGTCAGATAGATGACATCCTTTTTGCCCTTGGCGCAGCCAAAGAACCATTCAGCCAGGACACCGGCGTTGGCATCGTTGTCCAATGCTACCGGCATACCCAGCGCTTGCTGCAGGTCAGCTCGGATGGGTACGGCATCCCAAGTCATATTCGGCGATTTCATAATGCGTCCGCCGGCCATATCGAGTGGGCCAGGTGCGCAGATGCCACAGCCGAGGAGGTCTTGCCGCTCGCAGCCCATATCAGCCAGCAATTTGTCAGTCAAAGCGATGATGCCCGGCAAGGCCGTCTGATACGGCGCCATAGCAATGCGGTCGCTGGCCAGGACATTGCCTATGGTATCGGTGATGCAGACCGCAATCTTCGTGCCACCGATGTCAATGCCCAGGACTTTGCAATTCTCCGTGCCCATTGTCGAATCCTCCATCAGTTGTCGTATAGAGCCTTCAGGTCTTTGTCATCTGCTGAACGCCGACGCCGCTTGGCGACTACAGGCGCGCCCTTGCCAGCTATGGCCGGGCCACTGGGACCGCCAGCTATGGCTGGGCCACTGGGACCGCCAGCTATGGCCGGACCACTGGGACCACCGGCCCGGGTACGG
>CAZUCG010000177.1:0-6099 GCA_964619145.1 uncultured Lentisphaeraceae bacterium
GGGTTTTCCAGACCGGGCGAGGGGGTAGCCAGAGCTTATTACTTCATCCCGAAATGGCTATCGACATTAGGTTCCTTAGTAGCGGTCAGAGTACCCTTGCGCCAATTCTCGATGGCTTCACGCACAGTGCCACTAGCACCAGTGACGACCTGGATCTCGGCTGCTGTGAGTGCCTGGTGGGCATTCGGGCCGCTGTTTCCAGTCAACATCACCTTGACACTATGTTGAGCCATCAGCTGGGCTGATTGGATGCCGGCACCGCCACCCTGACTCTGATTGGGATTCTCAATTACTTCGAAATCAAGTGTTTCCGAGTCAACGATCAGGAAATACATACAACGCCCAAAACGCGCATCGACTTGGTCGTCGAGGGTCTTGCCTTTTGAACTTACAGCAATTTTCATTTTTTCTCCTTGCTTACGCATCTTTAGCTAAAAAACTCTTGATTTCCAACCAGATATTTTTGATTGCTTCGGCTGCTGCTGTCTGTCCATAATCCAGCACCGTCTGTCCTAGCATCAAAGCGCTATTCACTGCCCGGTCGAAGGGTATTAGCCCAATCACTCGCGAACCGTGGGCCGTCGCAATAGCCTGAATACGTTCAGCTTGTTTGGCATTCAAATCTGCCTTATTGATCACCACCAAGACAGGGACCCCAAAATGTTGGGCGAGCTTCATCACCCTTTCCATATCGTGCACTCCGGAAACTGTCGGTTCAGTCACTACCACGACCAAGTCTGTGCCCGAGACTGAAGCAATCACTGGGCAGCCTGTTCCGGGGGGGCCATCACCGATAATAAACTCTTTTTTCAACTCAGCCGCCAGTTGGGCGCCTCGATTTCTGACCTGGGTGACCAGCCGGCCAGAATTCTCCTCGGCGATTCCCAGCTTGGCGTGCACCATTGGTCCGTACTTTGTTCCTGAGACAAACCAGCACCCAGTGATATTTTCTTCACTAACTATTGCCTCGACTGGGCAGACAAGAGGGCAAAGTCCGCAGCCTTCACAAGCGACTGGGTCTATCCGATAAACAACTGCCTTGGCATCTGTCGAGGACTGCTGTGCGTGTATCGCCTCAAAATGACAAGCCGCGGCACAAAGACCGCAACCGGTACATTTTTCAGCTTGTATTATGGCTTTTATACCGCCGACGAAGTCGTGTTTTTCGCGCACTTCAGGGACTAACAACAAATGTAAATCTGCGGCATCCACATCGTTGTCCACCAAAATTTCTTGCTTTGCCAACTGCGCCAGGCAGGCGGTCAGCGTCGTTTTGCCAGTACCGCCTTTGCCACTGATAATAGTGATTTCTTGATAACCCGTACTCGAGGTGCCGATTTCAAAGGGCTTCTTTTCCTGTGGACCTGGAATTAGCCGAATTTCTTCTGGGATTGGCGGCAAGGCCGTTTCCAAATGATCATATATCCCCAATAGATTTTTCTCCAGCTCAGGAAAATGTTCCACCAGGATACCGCCCTCCGCGTAAACCTCGGCATACTCACGGCTGAACGGTATGCGACCAGTAATTGGCAGGCCGATCTGCTCGGCATATTCTGCAATCAGGCGGTCTTCGCCATCCGAGCGGTTGACGATTATGCCAGTCGGCACGCCTAATTTTAGAGTCAGCCCGACTGCCAATTTGAGGTCATTCAAGCCAAAAGGCGTCGGCTCAGTAACCAGCAGTGCGAGGTCTGAGTCCTGCACCGCGGCAACTACTGGGCAAGCGGTTCCTGGTGACGCGTCAATGATATTGATGGCGTCAGCGGCGATGTACTGTTTGACTGCCCGGACCACATTTGGCGCCAACGCTTCGCTGACATTCAGCAGACCGTGAGCAAAAAAGAATGGCGCAGGGCCAGAACTGGCTTGGACTTTGCCAATCCCGACCTGTTTTTCGGTTATCGCCTGAGTGGGACAGATATACGCGCAAGCGCCGCAAGAATGGCATAGTTCATTAAAAATTAACACCTTTTTCTTTATTAAAGCAATGGCGTTATAATTGCAAACCTCGGCGCATTTTCCACAAGCGATACATTTATCCTGATGCCAAAATGGCTTCAAGACCGTGACCTCCGACTCTTCGGTAAAATCAGGGCGCACAAAAAGATAATCATTCGGTTCTTCGACATCACAATCGAGCAGCCGAATCTTCTTTCGTTTATCTGGTGCTGCTTGTAACTCCCGTTTGGCCAAAGCATACGCCAAGTTAACGGCAAAAGTCGTCTTGCCGGTGCCGCCTTTTCCGCTCGCAACCGTAATAACCATCTTCACTATCCTTTCTTTTTCTGCTATCTTCTGCCATCAGCACCAAAGCGACACCCCCCAGTCTCAAGGCAGACTGAATCTGCGTACCCTGCCGTTATGCATCTTGCTCGTGCAAGCCGTCATAGTACACTTCGTTGTCTTTGCGCTGTTCTGTGATCCGACCGGTCCGCAGTAGTTTGCCGACATATTTCGTCGCTTCATTCCGGTGCAGGCCAAAAACAGCACAGAGCTGCTCTAGGGTACAGGGCCGACGTTGCAACGTCGCTAGGATGTCGCTCTCGGTCGCCTGCACACAGGTCGAGGTGTCACTGCTGAATTCCGCAATCACTGTAGCGCGCGGACTGAAATATTCCGCAAGCTGAGACAAAATTTTCTCTGGCACCGGATGGACATATCCTTCGCAGGGTGGCCGCACCGCGGTGTTTAGCTGAATTTTGTCAGGCCGCAAAGCTTTGACCAATTCAGCAATTGCAGCAACTTGCTCCGCCGAGGTATTCATACTCCAAATAAGAAAAACCTCTACCCATAACTCGCCCTTGAATTGTTCGCGAAACGCCTGCAAGCCGGCATACAGCTGCTCGAAGACAATTCCAACCGCGGGACGATTTATCGACACCAGTGAGGCCTGATCCCAGACACTTAGGGATACTTTGACCAAGTCAGCTTTGGCCGCCTGCGCTCTGACCACCGGGTCACTCAACAATGATCCATTAGTCAGCAAGGCTACCGGGATATTACAGGCACGGTGGACAAAATCAATCACTTGAGCAAATTTAGGATTAAGCGTAGGTTCGCCACTACCTGCCAGGGTGATATAGTCTGCTGTGGCGCCAGATTTCAACCAGACGTCAAGTTCAGCAATTACATCTTGAACCAGAACGCCCTCTTTGCGTTCACTAGTCTGCAGCGTAGTCTTGCCCAATTGGCAAAAAACACAATCGAAACTACAAGTCTTAAACGGCGTCAGGTCGATGCCCAAAGAACGGCCAAGCCGGCGTGAGGGCACCGGCCCAAACAAATGCTTAAATTGCAGTTTGACCATTATCCTCTCACCATTTCTGTCGCACAAGCCGGACATTTCAGTTGAGTACAGGGGACTCCGCGCTGATGTGGGACACGCTGACCGCAGCGCGGGCAGACACACTCGCCACCGGCACCCTGGGCTGTACCACCCATACGTCCGCCACTGGCGCCTTGATTACGCCCTGTACCACGACCAGTACCGGCACCTTGGCCCTGTGGGCCTGTTCCATCTCCACGTGGCATAATCTACCTCCTTGTTGTTTAATACCTAGAGCCATTCAGCAATAACTGTTCTACTCCTATTGCGAAGACAACTAATGCTGATTTAGCGAAAATCATCCTTTGCCCTTAGCCAAGAACTAGTCACGCTGACACTTGCCGCCACGACCACCTCGCCCTTGAGCCAGACCGCCGCGGCAGCCAGGCATCTGATAACAATCGAGCTGACCAGACATATAGGCTTGTAAAACAAGCTCGATCGGGCCGCAAATCTGTGATCTTACCCTAATTCCCACTGCCGTGAGGGCTAGCTCAAATGAGCAGGAAATAGCACCGCAAAGCAAGACCTCAACACCTGTTGAGGATAACAAAACTGAACGATTGTGCGGGTCCTCAGCACCTAACTGCAGATCACCACAACGAATTATCTCGCCAGAGATAATGTCCGCCAATAATACCCGGCCAGCAACATCGAATACTGGACTTACCCGGCCCTGCCAATGTGGTATCGCAATCCTTGCCATACTTTAATATTAGCACAATGTATGCCATAAAACACAATAGTAGTAAATCTACCCAGGCAACAGCAGTAAACAAGGTAAAAAAACCGTTAAGGCAATCTGTCCGACGTGCCACAATCGTGCAAAAAGAGTAAGTTTTCGCCAGCTAATGATGCAATATGCATTCTTGCTAGCCGTCACTTATCCAGTTCAGTTACTCTGAGCTAGGCTTTTTTTCTTGGCCGCGATATATCCGGCGTTCGAGGTTTTTCAGGCCCGCCAGTTGCGATTATCTGCCTGCAGCATCAGGTGCGCGGCCTCTGGCCCGTTACCGCCGCACTGGTACGTCTGCAGCTCGCATTGCTGTTCCCAGCTCTGCAGCACCGGTGTAAACAGCCGCCAGCTGGCGGCGATGATATCACTACGGATAAATAGCGTCTGGTCGCCCAGCATTGCATCGAGCAACAGGCGCTCGTAAGCGTCGAAACAGCATCCGCCAGCGAGGTCGGCGTAGCGGAATTTCAGTCCTAGTGCGCCCATACAGAGCTTTGGTCCTGGCTGTTTGGCCTGAATGACCAATTCCATACCCTCGTCAGGCTGTATTTTCAGCACCAGCATATTACGTCCGAGCATCTCTGCCGTCATTGGGGCAAAGATCGAGTGTGGGACCTGCTTGAAGACGATAGCAATCTCGGTGCGTTTAGCCGCGAGTTTTTTTCCTGAGCGCAAATAGAACGGCACGCCCTTCCAGCGCCAGTTGTCGATTTGCAGTCGCATTGCGATATATGTCTCGGTACTGGAATCAGCCGGGATGCCTCTTTCAGCCCGGTAGCCTTGGTATTGTCCGCGGACCACATCGTCGGCGAGCCGCTCGAGGTCGAAGGCTCGGATAGACTCAACCAACTTACGTTTTTCATCGCGCACTGCATCAGCGCTAAACGACGAGGGCATTTCAATAGCTACGAGTGAAAGCATTTCCAGCAAATGGTTCTGGAACATATCGCGTAGCAGTCCGAAGGAATCGAAATATCCTGCTCGGCTGCCGATACCGACACTCTCTTCGGCGGTGACCTGAACGTGGTCGATATAGTTCGCGTTCCAGAGCGGCTCGAAGATTCGGTTAGCGAAGCGCAGCATCAGGATATTCTGTACAGTGTCTTTGCCAAGATAATGGTCGATGCGGTAAATTTGCTCCTCAGCGAGATACTTGTGCAACCAGAGGTCGAGCTCACGGGCAGAGTCAAAATCACGACCGAAAGGTTTTTCCAATACCACGTGCCGCCAGCCCGCGCCGTCAGCACTGATTGATAACAGCCCAGTTGCCGAGAGATGCTCGATCACCGTCGGGTACAGCGTGGTCGGCAAGGCGAGATAATACGTGCGTTGCGAGGGTGAATCGCTGTGCCGATCATATTCATCAAGATGTTCGCTGAGCGATTGATACAGCTCCTCGCTGCCATATTCGCCGGCGATGTAGTCAACGTGTCCCAAAAACTGTTCAGCACCCTCGGCAAAATCCGGCCGCAGCCACTCCCTGAACGACTCGGTGGTATAGGCCGTGCGGCCGATGCCGATAATGCGCGAAGAATGATGCAGGAGTTTGCGCTGATGCAATTTATACAGCGCCGGGAAGAGTTTTCTTTTGGCCAAATCCCCAGAGGCGCCAAAAATCAGCAAACAGCCTGGCGCGGCACTGACCTCAAGGCAAAATTCTCCCTGCCAATAATTCATTGATTCCATAATATCTTCTCCTGGGAAAGAGTTAAGCAGGGCTGTTCTGTCGAGCCATTGCTGAAGTTTGCTCGGCTGCATTGGGCAACTGGGTCGCTCGACAGTCAATCTGGACAGGATGAATATAACCCCAGCAACGCATTCTGGCAAAAGCCCAGTTGACGCATTCGGCTGCCGCTATAATTTACCACAGTATTTTCTTTTAGCATTATATTATGCTAGAAGTCGGATTCTGGCACCCTACCCTACCCTGCATTTTGTGTTTAGAGCGCAAAATCTCTGCTCCTACAAGCGGCACTCTCCTAACCCTGTGATGAAAAAGCTAGCTCCTTATAAATACAACCTCGCGATGCTTTTGTTC
>CAZUCG010000178.1:0-6090 GCA_964619145.1 uncultured Lentisphaeraceae bacterium
ATTCGGGCTTCGTGCCTGGCGGCGAGTCGGTCTTCTCGGGCAGCTTATTTGACCCGGCTGGAGCGCTGACTGGTGATGAGGCTCTCGGCAGTAGTGTCGCAGATGGAGCCACTTGGGCCGGCACCGACCAGCCAGTCGGGAGTCTCGCAGGTGAGAATTTCCTCTCCGATGCCCAAACTTGGGACAAAGTAGTTTATTTTGCCTATGATAGCGCAGAAGTCGCACCTGGCGAGCGTTACAAACTTGATGAATTGGCAAAAACACTACAAAACACACCGACTTATGGTTTAGTGATAGAAGGCCACTGTGATGACCGTGGCAGTGATGAATATAACCGCGGCTTGTCAGAACGTCGGGCATTGTCGGTACGTGAGTATTTGCAGCTCTTGGGCATCGCTGATGAGCGGATGATGACCATCAGTTACGGCGAAGATCGCCCGGCGATCAATAATGCCAGCAGCGAGAGCGAGCATCAGAAAAATCGACGGGCGGAGTTTTTGCTGGGTACGAAAAAATGATCGCGCCCTTGGAAGTCTGTGCCGCTGTCCTGATCCGTAACGGCCGACTTCTGCTGGCCAGCCGACGACCTGGCGGATACTTGGCGGGCAAATGGGAGTTCCCCGGCGGCAAAATGCGGGCTGCTGAGACGCTTGCTGACTGCATTGCGCGAGAACTTGAAGAAGAACTCGGGCTGACTGTTTGGCAGGCGTCTTTGCTTTTTAGTTGCAGACACGCAACTGCTGATAAGCTGATCCAGCTGCATTTTATGCATTGTGAAATTCCAGCCGCACAGCAGGCCGTGCCTCGAGAAGGACAGCAGGTCGGTTGGTTCCTGCCGGGAGAATTGGCCGGGCTGGCTTGGGTCCCGGCTGATGCTATTACTTTAGAACATATTCGCTCTGGGCAATGGCAAGAACCAGAAGCAGTACCAGAAAGCCTCGATCTGCCGAAGTTGGCGGACTTGGAACGCACACGTATTTTGCAACAATGGCTGATAAGTAAATGACCGAAAATAAATCTGGCTCGGCGCCGTCATCTCGTCGTCTTGCTCATCCTGAATGGTACCGGGTGCCATACCTTGGCGGGCGGGAACGCCTGGAAATGCGGGCACTATTGGACAAATGCCGCCTGAATACCGTCTGCGTAAGTGCTAAATGTCCCAACTTGTGTGATTGTTGGAAACGCCGCACTGCGACTTTTATGATCTTAGGCGATACCTGCACCCGCAATTGTCGTTTTTGTGCAGTCAAGCACGGCTTGCCACAGTCGCCAGATAGCGAAGAACCGGCTCGTATAGCCGAGGCTGTAGCACAATTGCAATTGCGCTATGTGGTGATTACCTGCGTTACTCGCGACGACTTACCGGATGGCGGCGCTGCGCTGATGGCCGCGACCGTGCAAGCTATTCACACTGCTTGCCCTGGCACTGGTGTTGAAGTGCTTTGTTCTGATTATAGCGGTCAAGGGCAGTCTTTGGCACTGGTTTTACAGTCAGGACCTGAAGTGTTTGGTCATAATCTGGAAACAGTACGAGAGCTGGCGCCAATTATCCGCAGTCGCGCCGATTATCAGCGCAGCCTCGAGGTATTGCGTAATGCTGCTGATTGGTTCCAAGATCGCGGCCAGCGGAGCAGAGTAAAATCCGGTCTGATGCTCGGCCTAGGTGAGACGGATGGGCAAATCCGCTCCGCCTTGGCTGATTTGCGCCAAGCCGGCGTGCAAATTCTGACTATGGGACAATATTTGCAGCCCGGCCCAGAGAATTGCCAGGTCGAACGTAATGTCTCACCCCAAGAATTCACGGCCTGGAAACAAATCGCAGAGCAGGAATTCGGTTTCAGTGCGGCAGTCTGTGGACCTTTGGTGCGCAGTTCATATCTGGCGGAAGAGGCTTTCCAGGCTTGCCAAGTAGACTAGGCCTCGTCTGAAAAGACAAATGTTGTTTTTAACCGCGAAAACCGCGAAAACCGCGAAAACCGCGAAAAATACTTGAGATACGAAAGAGGAGAGGTCTATCCGCAGATTACAATGGCTAGTGGCTAGGGAATAATGCTCAATAGCAAAGCACTTAAAAAGGCCTGAGACACACGGTTTAAATTATCCTCTTCAGGATAATAGGAAAAAATATGACGACTACTACTCTCTGGATGTTACCAGATGCGTCCATCCATCCCCCATATATAGTTTATTTTCGCAACCACTTCAGCATCAGTAGTTCTGGGCAGCTGCACTTCCGTTTTAGTGCCGACGAACGGGCGATGATCTTCCTAGATGGGCAAAGAATTGCCGAAGGGCCGGAGCGCAGTTGCAGCGGGCATTGGCATTATGGCGAAGTAGAGGTCGCGGTTAGTCCCGGCGAGCATACTTTGACTGCTAGATTGCTGGTGTTGGGGCAAGAATTGACGGCTTATGCTCAGATGTCAGTGGCGCCGGGTTTTTATGTGCACGAAGATGGGCAGTTGCTTTCGCCAAATTGGCAGTACCAAATGCAGGATTGTCAATTTACCGCCCCGGAACCGGACTGGGGAATCTATGCTCGTGTTTGCGGCGGCGAGAACTGTAATTTACAGGCCTACTGTGGCAGCGGTGGCGATTGGCAACCGGTGATTTGGGCAGAGGATTCCCGTCAGCTTTATCCACCACAATTACCACCAATGAAATATCTCCCCGAGACGGTCTTTCGACAAAAAGACGGCGTTTTCCATTTTTCCGAATATGCTTTGCGTTGGGGAGTGTACCATTTTGCCGGGCCGGGCCGCGTTAAGATTCGTCATTTGGAAGGCAGCTACGCCTCGGCCGCCGATCTCCCCCCCGCTGACGACAACAAGAACTGGGATATCCTGCCATTGCCGAATGGCGAAGTGATTTGGCACGACTATTGGTTCCGCTCCGGACAGACGAGTGAAGTGCGCTTGGAAGGTGATGCCAGACTGCTGTCAGTAGAATTTTTCCGTACTGGCTATCCACATCGCTATAAAGTCGATTTTACCAATCCGGACCCCAAATTAGAGCGGTTATTGACGGTCTCTCGACGGACTTTTGAGTGTTGCACTTTCGAGACCTATATGGATTGTCCGTTCTATGAACAGCTGATGTATATCGGCGATACACGGGTGCAGGCCTTGGTGACATTTGCAATTTGTGAAGATTGGCAGCTCCCACGCAAAGCTTTGCGGACATTGGCCGAGGGCATCGATGAGGCAGGAAATATGCAAAATCGTTATCCCGGCAAGGAAATCGCCATCCGGCCACTCTGGGGGCAACCCATTGCCCAAGTGCAGGTCTTTATTCCCTCTTTTTCACTCTTTTTCCTGTCGATGGTCCACGATTACGCTCGCTTGCACGATGACGATTGCCTAGTGCGGGAGCTGCTTCTGAAACTACGTGCGCTGGTAGCGAATATCCTTCGGCATCTGACAGCCGATGGGCTGTTGCGAATGCCGGGCTGGAACTTTATTGATTGGTTGCCTAACTGGAAGGCCGGCGTGACGCCCGGAGGACGCCAGGGCGGCGGCTGCGTCTTGAATCTAATCGCAGTTATGGCCTTGCGCGATTATGCTGACTTGGAGCAGCATTTTGGTGACCTCGCTCTGGCGCAGGAGGTATCAGCCGTGGCCGATGCTCTGGCAGCGAAAATCAGAGCGGTATTCTGGGCTCCAGAGCGGGGGGCATTTGCAGAAGACGAGTCGCAGACATATTTTTCCGAGCACGCGCAAGTCTTTGCAATGCTGGTCTATGACGCGCCGGAGTTGGCTGATGTCTTGCGGGCTGCTCAGCTTGACCAATGCGGGATTTATTTCTCGTTTTATTATATCGTGGTTTGCCGCAAGTATGGCTTACAAGACCTGTTGAACAAACGCCGGCAGAAGTATCTTGAGTTGTCTGAAGCAGGCCTGAGTTGTATGCCAGAGGAATTTGCCAATTGGCGCTCATATTGTCACGCTTGGAGTGCGCACTGGCTCTATCACACTTATGCTCAGGATTCTTTCTTGGAAAGAATTCATTAAGGGCATAGATTGTTGACGCATTCTTGCCCATTCCTGATTGTCTGCGGTGTTTTATCTGCTCGCTTGCAAAAGAAGGATTATTGGTTTGCAAAAACAAATCTTCGCTATTTATTTTCCGAGCTGGCATCCTGATGCGCATTACGCCAAATGGTATGGGCAGGGATTCAGCGAATGGGAGTTGCTGAAAAGTACAAAGCCGCTTTTCCCCGGCCACAAACAACCGAAAGAGCCCTCTTGGGGATATCTCGACGAATCAGACCCGCGCGTGATGACTCGCCAAATCGACCTCGCCGCCGATTACGGGCTGAGCGGATTCCTCTTTGATTGGTATTGGTATGAAGGAGAGATGTTCTTGGAAAAAGCGCTGGAAAAGGGTTTTTTGCAGGCCGAAAACCGTCAGCGCCTGAAATTCGCCTTGATGTGGGCGAATCATGACTGGGGGCGTTGGCCGGCAGTGATGAATGAGCAGAAGCCAGGGATGAATGGCTCCGAAAATCAGAGCGCCGAGAAATTATTGCGGCAAGTCCATACCGTCGCTGATCTGATCCGAGTAGCTGAGTACTGCTGTGAGCATTATTTTTGTCAGGAAAACTACTGGCGCATAGATGACCGGCCGGTCTTCAGCTTCTATCATTTACAGACTTTGATAGCGCGTTTGGGCTCGGAAGAGCTAGCAGTGGAAGGCCTAGCGGCAATGTCAGAAACTGTCCGTAAACTGCACGGCAAGAACCTGTATCTATTGGCTAACGTCGGTTGCTGTGAGGGGAACGATTATTGCTGTGGTTGGCATTATGTGGAACAGGCGAAGAAGCTTGGCTTCGAGGCTGTGTTTGCCTACAATATCGTGCGGACTAAGGAGTACCGGACTTTGCCGGATGCGCGGCCAGTCTATGATTACTCCGGGGTGATTGATTCACAACGCTTTTGCTGGAGCAAGATCGAAGAGGGCGGATTGCCGCATTTCCCTAGCGTGACCATCGGCCTAGATGTATCACCGCGCTGGAATCGCAATATTACTCTGCCGATGGACTTTAAAAAACTCGGCTATGAACCAATCATCGTCGGCAATACCCCGGAACAAGTTGGAAAAATCGTCGCCGAGGCATTGCAACGAGAGGGCAGCACGGTCATTATTAACGCCTGGAATGAGTGGAGCGAAGGAATGTACCTGCTACCCGAGAAAGAATATGGCCTAGGCTATCTGGAAGCCATCCAGAGGCAATTGCAGAACGCCGCTCAATGAACAGGCTACTTGACATTGCCATAAATCGAGTGCTAGTAATATAACAAAGGCCAAAGATGTTGCAAAATAATAGATTGCCGTTGCTTTTTCATCTGCCTTGGTATAAGGTCGAAGAAACCTGCTGGGAGCGAACAATGGCCGAAATATCTGACTGGGGTGTGCGGCAGCTGGTGATTCCACAATACTTCTACCACAAAAATGATACCAGCGAAGGTGGTTTCATACGACAGATGAATGACTTGGCCCAGCGCTATGGAATCTGTTTTGCCGCGGCTCACGGCCTGCTGGGTCCGGAGAACGATCTGGGCTGCGCCGACCCAGAAACGTTGGCCGAACATCGGCGCTTCCTGGCTGAACTGGCGGATACCGCGGTCAGGACCTATACTATCCATTCAGGAGCACAACATCCGGTCTTTGCTGAACAAAAGTGCCTGCCAGAGGCCTTTTGGTACAAGGTACAGCAGTCTTTGGAAAAATTGCTGCCCGTAGCTGAACAAACTGGCATTACCTTGGCGCTGGAAAATATTTATGAGCCGTTGCCAGTGCTGGAACGACTGGTACAGATAGTCGAAGACATAAATCACCCGCGTTTGGGGCTCTGCTTGGATGTCGGACACGCGAATGTCAATGCCGCCGGATTGACTCGAATACTACCGCTGCTGGCCTCCCGGATGGTCACTTGCCATTTGCACGATAATGACGGCCAGCAGGACCAGCACGCGGCACCAGGACAGGGAACAGTACAGTGGTCGTGGTTAGTTGAAGAACTCGGTAAAGTGCCGACGCTTTTGCATACGGAAACAGAGACTCGACAATTTTCACGAGTAATTTGGCGACAAT
>CAZUCG010000179.1:0-6060 GCA_964619145.1 uncultured Lentisphaeraceae bacterium
GGCGAGCGCCAGGCGGCCGTCTGGGAAGGCCACCGCGGGCGCCTCATAGGTGTGGTCGATGGCCGCGACCACATAGCCGCGGCTGGCCAGGTCCTCGATCAGGGTGGCGCCAAAGGCGGCAGGCAGGCAGGAGAGAGCATATTTCCCCAGGGTAGCCAGTTCAATGCTAATCAGCCGTTCGCAGGCCAATGCTCAGCATAGCATTGACGCCCAACCGAGCGCGTACACAGATTGTCCGTCAGCCGCGTTTCTTACGCCGTTCCAAGATCGCCGCCTCGGCAATATTTTGCGGCACTGGCTCACAGAACTCGAACGCCATATTGAAGCCCGCCCGCCCTTGGGTCAAGTTCCTCAGGTCGCTTGTATAGCCGAAGAGGTTGGCCAAAGGCGCCAAGGCATGAATCACCTGTCCACCAGCGATCATATCCATACCCAGGATGCGTCCACGTCGGCCGCAGAGATTACCGGTAATGGAGCCAGCGAATTCTTCTGGCGTGGTTATGGTCAGCTTCATCACTGGCTCCAATAATTGCGCGCCGGCCTTAAGAAAGGCACTCTTGAACGCTATTGAGGCACAAGTCCGGAAGGCCATTTCAGAACTATCGACTTCGTGGAATGAACCATCTAACAGCGTCAGGCGGAAATCCACACAAGGACAGCCTGCCTTTGGCCCCTTGACCATAGCATCCTTGACACCTTTCTCAATGGCCGGAATGTATTCGCGCGGGATGTTACCACCCTTGATCTCATCCACGAACTCAAAACCGCCGCCAGCTGGCAGGGGTTCGAGCCGGAAAACAACGTGTGCGTACTGCCCGTGACCGCCGGACTGTTTGCGGAAACGCTCTTCGTGCTCAATGCTGCGGGTAATAGTCTCCCGATAGGCAACTTCCGGGGCACCACTATCGACCTCAACCGCGAATTCCCGGCGTAAACGGTCCACAATAATATCCAAATGCAATTCGCCCATACCGGAAATGAGCGTGTCTTCGGTCTCGCTATCGACTTTAACTGTGAAGGTTGGGTCCTCCTCCGCCAACTTGGCTAAAGAAGCCATAAGTTTCTCCCGGTCGGTGCGTTTACGCGGCGTCACGGCTATACTGATCACCGGCTCGGGGAAGTCAATTTGCTCCAGTACGATGGGTTGATTGGGATCGCATAAAGTATCACCAGTCGCAGTATCGGAGAGACCGACCAGGGCACCAATCTCGCCGCAATACAATTGCTCGATGGTCTCTTGATGGTTGGCGTGCATCCGGAAAATCCGGCTAACGCGTTGCTGTTTATCTTTGCTGGCATTGTAAATATAGCTGCCGGCCTGCAATACTCCGGAATAGACGCGGGCGTATACCAACTTGCCGACGTGCTTGTTAGTGACGACCTTAAATGCCAGCGCCGACAATGGCGCGGAGTCAGTTATCTCGCGAGTAATGCTCTCGCCAGACAGGTCCTTGCCTTCGGTGATCGACACATCCAATGGCCCAGGTAAGTAATTCACCACGGCATTCAGCAACCGACGCACGCCCTTGTTACGGAATGCACTGCCGCAAAGGACGGGACAGATAAGATGAGTGCGGGTAGCCTTTCTAATGGTAGAAACGATCTCTTCCTCACTGATCTCTTCACCAGCGCAATACTTGTCAAAGAGCAGCTCATCCAACTCGGCTACGCTCTCTAAAAGATTGCGGCGCCATTTCTCGGCCAGCGGCCGCCATTCATCGCTCAAGGGCTCGTCTTGAGGATAAGTGCCAGTGCGGTCCTCAATATAGCGGACCTGACACATCTTGACCAAATCAATTATGCCCTTGAAATCAGGCCCCTCGTCCATAGGAATGGCAATGGGCACAGCATTAGTGCCGAGAATGGAGCGGATTTTTTCTAGTACGGAAAAGAAATTCGCGCCGGTGCGGTCCATTTTGTTGACGAAACAAATTCTGGGGACGTTATATTTGGTAGCCTGCCGCCAGACAGTCTCGGACTGCGGCTCTACACCACCGACGGCACAGAACAAGCCAATAGCCCCATCCAGGATGCGCAGACTGCGCTCGACCTCCATCGTAAAATCTACGTGCCCAGGAGTATCGATAATATTAATCTGATGCTCCCTCCAGACACAAGTAGTAGCAGCGCTAGCGATGGTAATGCCGCGCTCTTGCTCCTGAACCATAAAATCCATAGTCGCTTGGCCGTCGTGCGTCTCACCCAGCTTATGAGTCCTACCGGTGTAAAAAAGGATTCTTTCGGTACAGGTTGTCTTCCCTGCATCAATATGTGCCATAATACCGATATTGCGCACGTGATCTAAAGCAAACGTTCTTTCCATTAGTGTCTTTCCAGGAGATCCATCAGAATAATGTCATTATTGTAATTTTTGTGGCTGCTGCCGCAAAATGTAACATCAACAGAGAAAAACCCCTGCTCCTTTCTTTTTCTTGGTTATTGATTAATTTAACTGGAACATTATAAAGAGAGATAAATCTTGAATTTGAGGACGACGGCGAGGACGACGGCGGTACATCCGGGCGAGGACGACGGCGAGGACGCCTATTGGCGCTAACTTAAGCTGAAAAACAGCTGGGAATTCTGACACAGCCATCCCATAGCGATGGCAGAATTTGCATAGTTTAGCAAAAAAGCGCGGTTTGTCCTGTTTTTTAGCCCTGAAAGGGCGGTTTCATCGTAGCCCCGGGCAACGCCCGGGGGAGACAGGCAAAATTGCAATTGTGCCCTGAAAGGGCACCTCAATGATCCGTTTTCAATCCCAGATATATTTTAAGTTAACGCCAATAGGCGAGGACGCCGTCGTTACATCCGGCCGGGACGCCGGCGAGGACGCCGTCGTTACATCTGGCGAGGACGACGGTGCAGTAAGGGGAAATAATGCGTAGTAAAGCAGAGGTTAAGCAGGCGGTTTTGCAGGCGATCGCGGCTCAGCAGGATAGGTTGTTGGCTATAGCCGAGTATCTCTGGTGTCATCCGGAGACCGGCTATCGCGAAGTCAAGACGGCGGTCTATGCCACGGGCGTTTTGCGGGAGTTGGGTTTGTCGGTGCGGGAGGGCCTGGCTTTGACTGGCTTTCGGGCCGATTGGGACAGTGGCCGGGCGGGACCCACAGTGGCGGTACTCGGTGAGATGGATGCGCTGTTATTGCCCTCGCATCCGGCGGCTGATCCTGAGACCGGGGCGGTGCACGCTTGTGGTCACCACGCCCACCTGACGACGATGTTAGGCGTGGCGATGGGGTTGCTGGGGGCAATCGAGGCTGATGAATTATCTGGCCGGGTGGCTTTTGTGGGCACGCCAGCGGAAGAGGGGATAGAATTAGACTACCGCTTGGGGTTATTGCGGTCTGGCAAAATTCAGGCGATTATGGGTAAGGCGGCCTTGATTCGCGAAGGTGTTTTTGCCGATATCGATATCTCGCTGATGAATCACGTCGGCGATTATCCGTTTTGTGTGACCGATTTCAATGGCACTATTAAGAAGAAGATCGTTTTTCGCGGCAAGAGCTGCCACGCTTCGACTCCCCAGAAAGGAATTAATGCCTTGAATGCAGTCAATCTGGCGTTGCACGCGGTGGCGTTGTTGCGGGAGAATTACGGTAATGATGACCGCGTCCGTTTGCACGGTATTATCTCACACGGTGGCGATGCCGTGAATATAGTGCCCGATAATGTGGCCTTGGAATATCAGTTGCGGGCTGACACACAAGAGAAAATCCGTGCTTTGAATGCCCGCTTTGACCGAGCGATAGTGCATTGTGCCTTGGCACTCGGAGCACAAGTGGAGATTGTTAGCCTGCCGACAGCGATGCCGCTGTATAATAACGAGCAGCTGAGCCGTGTTTTTGCCGATTCGGTAGCACTGGCAGTACCAGGGACAGTGGCGCAAATCAAGCAGAGTTTCAATGCCGGCTGCACAGATATGGGCGACTTGAGCCAGATTATGCCAGTGCTGCACGGCGGCGCGCCAGGCGCCTCGGCCTGGCACGCCGCCGATTTCGCGATCAAAGACCCGAAATTGGCCATCGTCGCCAATGCGCAAGTGTTGGCTGTGATGCTGGTGGAGTTGCTCTATGGAGCAGCTGAGCGGGGCCAGGCGATTGCGGCTGATAAGAGCAAGTGCCTGGCCGTGGCGGATTATCTCGCCCAGGTGGATTCCCTAGGCGAAGTCGTGCATTCGGAAAAATATGCCTGCCAGTAGGAACACGGTTGTGTGCTTGGTTAGAGAAAAAACATTATTAGCTGACGTGGTTTGCTGCAGCAGTGGCAGTGCTTATGCCGCGCGCGAAAATAACTCTGCTTTAAGGGACCTGAGATGAAGAAGAACCCGGATTGTTTTGCGATTTGTGAAGTCCGCCTGTATGATGGTTTGGGTAATCCGCCGCAAGTTGCCGATGTCGTAATCAAGGACGGATGCATCGCAGCGCTGGAACAACCCAAGAAGCTCAATTTGTCGGGCCTGGAAAAAATTTCAGGGCAGGGTTTATCTCTGGCACCTGGTTTTGTCGATGTGCATAGCCATTCTGATCGCAGTCTGATTAAGGCACCCAATGCCGATGGCAAAATCACCCAAGGTATTACCACGGAGGTCGTGGGCAATTGCGGCTTCTCGGGTTTCTGGGAATTGCCCGATGAGATTTATGAAGCGCTGACCGATACTGGCGTCAAAGACCATTGGCCGGACTTGCAGGCTTATGCTGAGGCGATAGAAAAAGTCCGGCCGGCAGTCAACGTCGGGGCCTTGTGCGGCCACAATATTTTGCGGGCACGCGTCAAAGGCAACGTTGATAAGCCACTCACCACTAGCGAAATGAATCAGATGAAGGAGATGCTGCGGCAGTCGCTGCAGCAAGGCGCGATGGGGTTTTCCAGCGGGTTGATTTATTTTCCCGGGAAATATTCTCACACCGAGGAGGTCAAGGAACTGGCCTCAGTATTGCAAGGCAGCAGCAAGCCGTATGCTACCCATATGCGTTCTGAGGGTAATGACGTCCTCGAAGCCTTGGAGGAAGCATTTGTTATAGCCCGCAATGGCTCGGGCAAGCTGGAAGTCAGTCATATCAAGGCTACTGGTCCAAATAACTGGCCGAAAGCCAAGGTTATGGCGGCCAGGATTGAGGAAGAGCAGCGCAATGGCTTGCAAATCAAGGCCGATCGTTATCCCTATATTTTCTCACATACTAATTTGCTGGTATCGGTCCCGGAGCCTTTTAACCATATCGATGGTCGGGAGTTGCAAAAACAATTGCAGTCATCGCTGGAGTTACGGGCGGAATTGCTGCAGACGATGACCGAAAAAGGCTGCGTCCGGGGCGATTGGGATAACGTGATTTGTATGAATAATGATCCGAAATATCGTCAATTCTACGGTAAGAGAATCGATGCAGTCGCTGCCGCCTTGAAGATGTCGGTAGCTGAATTGTATGTGAAATTCTTGACCGATTATCCCAGTGGCAGTTCGGCCGCCTATCAGACGATGCTGAAAGAAAATTTGCATTTCTTCTTGTCCAAAGACTGGTGTCTGCCCGGTACTGATGCCACGGCTATACCGATGGATGGCTCAATGGGACTCTGCCATCCGCGGGGCTTCGGGACTTTTCCGGCTTTCTATCAGATCGCTAAAAAATATGCCCCAATAGAGAGCGTTATCCGCCGGATGACTGGCGATCCCGCCCGCTTCTTCAATATCTTTGACCGCGGGGTGATTAAGGTCGGCCTGGCGGCGGATTTGGTGTTGTTTGACGAGGAGAATCTTGCTGGTCTGGCCACCCTGGAGAATCCCACTGCGTTGTCTCAGGGCATTGCGAAGGTCTTTGTCAATGGCCAGTTGGCCTATTGCGCTGAAGAGCCGACCCGGCGGGCCCGGCACGGTCAGTTCCTCAAGGTCAGGAACTAGTCCAGAGCAATTTGTAGAGTTGTTTTTTGCTCAATGCTGATCAGCGCGAACAATATTGCTATAAGTTTTTTTGCCAAGGCAACCATTATGATTGCATTTAAAATATTGCAGTGTATTTTATGTTAAGCTGTACCGGCATTTGTTTTGCCTGGTAGTGCATTC
>CAZUCG010000180.1:0-6044 GCA_964619145.1 uncultured Lentisphaeraceae bacterium
CCGCATTTCCACCCCAAGAGGGCATTTTTTTCTGGTCAGACTTGTTATTTATTCGAAAGAGAATATGTTTTCCCATTGACCAGCAAACTGCTTACTGGCTTTAATCAAGGATAAAACAGCTATGGAAAAACTCCTGCTCTTGTTGTTTAGCATTATTTTCTTGGGCGGCATCGGTACTTTGCTGGCAATTTTGGTTTTTCTCTACCATATCGCAAAACAAACAGGGGAAATGCTGTCTTGCCTGCAAGCACTCAGAGAGCGTCTGCCAGCCATAATGACACCCAGTGCAGCAGCAACCGCCCAAAGCACATCTGAAAAGAGCCATCCGCCACTGCAGGCCCGTACCTCGCCAGTTGAGCCGCCGACAGCAATTGCACCAATTGCTTACCCTGCGCCTGCTTCAACCGAGCTGCCAAAAACTTCACCTGACGTGCTAAAACCAGCCCCAGAGGTCACTTCAGCATTAAAAGCCGCCAAGATTGCTGAACCCAGCATCCCAGTAGCAACACCAATCGTGACTCCACCGCCGCGTGCGCCCTCGCCGCTAGCCTTGGCAGTCAAGGCCAAATTGCAACTCTGGCGTAACTGGTTCCTATATGGTCAGACTCAAAGTCCAGCTGAAAGCGGCCAGAGGGTGGAAAAATTGGTGGCCACGACTTGGCTGTTGCGAGCCGGCATTCTGGTCATCATCTTTACAGCCGCCTTCTTGCTCAAACTGTCCATCGAACGCGGGATGCTGGCCCCGTCAGGACGCGTCGCCGTGAGTTATATCTGCGGTGCAGCGCTATTGCTCTGGGGACTGAAAATGCTGAATGGGACGTATCAGCGCTTGGGACAAGCTATCCTCGGCATCAGTTTGGTGCTCTTCTATTTCAGCACCTACGCACTTACCGCGATGTACCACCTCGCACCAGCCTGGACTGCAGCCATTCTGCTCGCGCTGACCACTATCGCAGCCGGCTTCATCTCCCATCGTTTCAATTCCCTGGCGGTGGCGCTGATCGCCATCTTGGGCGGCTATGGGACGCCACTTATGCTGAGTACCGATGCCAAGAATTTCCCAGCCTTATTCGCCTATATGCTAGTGCTTGGTTTGGGCGTCCTCTGGTTGGCCATACAGCGAAATTGGTTGCCCTTGAACTGGCTCGGTATGCTGTTCAGTTACGCACTGTACTATCTGTCTTATTACCGCCATTATTCTCACGAGGATTTCCCAGTTCTGCTGATAGCCTTGGGCCTTTTCTTTGCTTTATATTCCACTACTACCTTCATCCACAACGTCCGACGACGCATCCCGGCCACTGTCCTGGAAGTGCTGGCGTTGCTCAGCAATGCCAGCCTGTTTTTTATCCTGGCTTGGGAACTCATCGGCCGGCGTTATACAGACCGACTGTATTTCGCACCGCTGACTATTGGCTTGACTGTTTTTTATATGGCCCACGCATATCTGTTTATGCATAAGAAGCTCTCTGACAAAGGACTGGTGTTGTCTTTCCTGGGACTGGCCGCGCTCTTCCTGGCCCTGACCTTCCCAGTCGTGCTCTCCGGCGAATGGCTCGGAGCCGCCTGGGCCTTGCAGGCGCTGCTGATGCTCTGGCTGGGATACTCGTTCCAAAGCCAATTTCTGCGCGGAGCAGCCTGGATGCTCTTCGCCATCACTTTGCTGCGCTATGTCTTTCGAGACCTCTTTCAGGCTTTCCCAAGAGCAAGCGGCGCAGGCACGGAAAATTTCTGGCTCAGCTTCTGGGAACGCCTAATTCAATTCTGTGTCCCCATCGCTGCCCTGGCCGCTGCCGCCCGCCTCAGCCAACGTCCTCCAGAAGAAGGACCGCTATGCGTGCCTGTCGGCAGTGACCTCAAGAAACGACAGCTGCCATTTTCACCAGCACAGTCGTTGCTGGGCTTTGGTGGAGTATTCTTGTTCTTGTACTTGAATCTGGAAGTGTACCGGACGGTCGGGTACTGTTATGCGCCGTTCCGCACCGCCGCGATCACTTGGCTGTGGATTCTGGGCGCGATAATGCTGACCCACTTACTATTGACCAGCACCCAGAAAATCTGGCGACATCTGTTCATATTGCTGTTTCTGGCCATTCTGAGCAAGACTTTCTTTTTCGACTTCCTAGCCTTCAACAAACCTAGCTGGCAACTATATTACACACTACCGGCTTTCCTCTGGCGAGATAGCGCAATGCGAATCCTGGATTTTTCAGTGCTCGTGCTGGCGCTACTCTGGTTCCAGAACGCATTCCAAGAAAAAGGACAACAGCTGGGAAAATTTTGTACCTTCCTCTGGCCAGTACTGCTATTCGTCTATTCAACCTGGGAGCTGAACACCGTACTGCAGGCAAAATTGCCAGGCCTAATGGGTGGCGGCGTATCAGTGCTCTGGGGAATCTTCGCCTTCTGTTTCGTATCTCGGGGTTTGCAACGCGACTGGGCTTTTTTGCGCTATACCGGACTCTGCCTGTTCGCCATCATCGTAGCCAAGGTCTTTTTCTATGACCTCAGTAAACTCGATGCTATCTTTCGCATCATCGCCTTCCTGCTCTTCGGACTGATGCTGATGGGAGCCGCCTTCATCTACCTCAAAAGCTGGAAAAATGACTCCAGGACTGAAAGCTAATCGACCTGAACTAAGACCATTCCACCACGCTTTGGGACAATAAATGACAACTTTGCTCAGTCCCGACTACCAGCAACAGCACTTAGGGTGTATATTATAAGTTTTTCCCGCAACCCTATTCATTCTCAATTACATCAGTTTTTATGTCTATTTTTCTGGTTAGTTTTCTTGCGATTCTCAAACTCGTATTAGTAATTCTCATCGGCGTCTGGCTCGGCCGTAGCGGCGTCCTCGACAAGTCAGCCCGCGATGCTCTCAGCAAAATCATCATCAGGGTTATGCTGCCGAGCCTACTCATCGTTTCGCTCAGTCAAAATGCCGGCCTCGACAACCTCGGCAAATGGTCTTTCCTGCTCATTGCCGCGGCGGTATTCGCAATTTGCGGTTTTGCCATCGGCAGTATATTTGGCAGACTTTTCCGAGTCCCGAAAAACCTTCGCCGACTTCTGAGCACCAGCACCTCGCTGGGCAACGCCAGCTACCTGCCGATGCCACTGCTGGCTGCCATAGCCGTCGGGGCACCGCTGTTTGCCAATGACCCCGGCGCCGAATCACGCAGCATCGCCTATATCTCCGTGTTTCTGATGTGTCACTCGCCACTGCTCTGGCTTTTTGGCTACCCTGCCCTTTCCGGCAAATCCTGGCGCGAAATCAATTGGCGGATGATCCTCAATCCGCCCATAATAGCTTCTTGCACCGGCCTCTTACTGGCAGTAGTGCCGTTCCTCAATACGCTTATCGTCCAACCAGATGCGCCTTTGCGTATCCTGATTGACACCGGACAATTGATCAGCCACGGCGTTTTTCCCTGCGCTCTGCTGATCCTCGGTGCCAACCTAGCCGAGAAACTCCCGCCAGGCGAGACTGTCCCTTGGAATGCCTACGTGGCGCTTGTCCTCGGCAAACTCATCATTCTACCGGCCATCGGCTACGGCTTCACCATCCTGGCTTGGCGGCAAGGTTGGATTCCCAACGACCCGATGTTCGTACTAGTGCTAATGGTTGAAGCAGCCGTACCACCAGCCAATAACTTAATGATTATGTGCCAGATGCATAAAAACGGCGAAGCCGCCATAGCCAGGTTACTGCTCTGCGCCTATTGCCTAGCCATACCATCACTCACTTTCGCAGTTATGATATTCCTTAAAACAGCAGCAGCCGGCAGGCTGTAACGACGGCGTCCTCGCCGTCGTCTCCCTTATCCTCGCTGCCGTCTTCCTCTTTTGCCGACGGCGCAAACTGTACCGACGGCGAGGACGCCGTCGGTACATCCAGTCAGCCACAGACTCGTACGGCGCAGGCTGTACCGACAGCGCAGGCAATGCCGACGGCGAGGACGCCGTCGGTACATCCAGTCAGCCACAGACTCGTACTAGTGCCTGTGGGAAAAGGAGAATTGATTCGACTTTTTCTTTCGCGAGTGTATTTTGGTTTTTATGCCCGCAGACCGATGCGCGCTGGAGTGCGTGTTAAGGCTGCACGAAACTCATTTTTGCCGGTTCTACTTGTAGAAATAACTGTAATAGGAGTATCGTATGTTCACACGATTATTGGCACTTGTTTGCCTGCTATGCCTTCTGAGTTTTGCTCTCGAAATCCCATTTGTGGTTGACAACCCCTCAGGCTTCCAGGGAAACCGCTCGGTTTATGTCGGTATACCCTTCCCGCCGGGGACGATTACCAGTGCAGATGGTCTCGGCATCTATTCAGCTGAGATGCAACTGCCAGCGCAGATTGCAGTGTCAAACCGCTACCCCGGCAGCCAGGATATTCGCTGGCTAGCCTGCGATTTCCGAGCCAATTTCACTGGCAACCGGCAGCAACGCTTCGTCCTCCGGAATGGCACCCGCGCGTTGTCGGTGCCGGGTCTGTCGGTCAGTAGCAGTAATACGGCTTTCAGCATCAACACTGGTAAGGCAACTTTCGTCATTAACCGACAAAACTATTCCTTCCTGGACTCAGTACAGTTGACTGGCTCACAGGTACGGAGCATCGCTGGTGCAGGAGCATATTTTCTGACCGCTGAGGGCTTGCGCTATCGCGCCACTGGCGGCCCAGAACGATTGCTGCTGGAGGAAGCTGGCCCCGAGCGGGCGGTCGTCTGTGCCGAAGGATGGTTCGTGAATGACGCCGGCGAGCAGTTCTGCCGGTATCTGCTGCGCAGCCATTTTTATGCTGACAGCAGCGAAGTCAAGGTTTACTTCACCTTCCTGATTACCGGCGATACTGCTAGTGCTAAATTCAGCGACATCGGCTTTATGCTGCCGGGTAATTACCAGCACTTGAGTATTGGCGGCGCGCAGGGCGAGATGTCCGGGCGTTACCTATTGCAATACGAGTATGACAAGTACTTGGTTGGAGAATCGGCCCGGCCGGCCAAGTGGCAGGAACTTGGCACTGGCGAAGCTGCCCCAGGCTGGCTGCGCGGCGACAACACGATGCTCTATGTCGAAGATTTTCGCGAGAATTTTCCCAATGAACTTGAAGCCAGTCCAGGCGCTTTGATTTATCATTTTTGGCCGGCTCATAGCGTAGCCAAGCCGAATCGCGAGGTCACGGACGCGAATCGCCAGTACCTCTGGTATTGCCACGAAGGCAAGATTCTCGACTTTCAGGCCCCGTCAACGTACTGGGATATCGGCGACGATTATGAGAAGCGCTATTTTCGCGAAGGTCGGATTGAGAGTTGTCTGGGCGTGGCCAAGACTGCCGTGCTGCGTATCAATTTTGCTGCCACCGGCGAGTTCCCCGCCGTTTGGCGTGAGCCGCTGGTCGCGCTGCCGGATCCACACTGGACGTGTAAGAGCACAGTGCTTGGATCAGCGCATCATTACGACCCGGAAAATTTCCCTGATCTTGAGCGATACCTCTCTGAGCGCTGGCAGCTGGAGCGCAAGCTAGCCCGGGAGACCCCGCCCGGCGATTTTGGCAAATGGAATTATGGCGACGGTCATTCTCAGTGGAACAAAGCGCTTGGGCGTTGGGATGATATGTACCGCACTTGGAAAGGCTACCATCACGTCTCAGGCTCGGTACCGTGGCTACTCTGTGCCCGCAAAGGCGAGGTCGAGTACTTGCACTGGGCTGTTGCAGTTTCACGCCACCTGATGGATATCGACATCTGCAACTGGTCCACACCGAAGTCCGAAGCAGCAACAGAACCTGACTTGCAATGGAGCCGTAAGATTAAAGGCGGGTTGAATGATTATAAAGGCCTGTCGCACTGGCATGCCGGTACACGTATACACGACTACAACAGCCAGACTGAGTTTATGCTGTTGTATTTCTTCCTCACCGGCGATCGCCGTGGTCTGGAAGTGGCAACGATGTGGGGTGATTCCGCCAAGAAAAACTTCCGCAAGGCACATCCCTCCCGCGAAGGCACTGGTGTGGCCTCGTCACTGCTGGACTTGTATTT
>CAZUCG010000181.1:0-6019 GCA_964619145.1 uncultured Lentisphaeraceae bacterium
CTACTTGAGATAAAATTACGCTATCGGCTTACCCAGCTTCACTGACGCATTACCAATCGTCAGCTTTCAGCGAGAAAAAATTTATTCCCCGAATTGTAAACGAACAAATCCGGGTTAATTTTAAAATACGTCTGCTTCTTTACGAACTGCAATTCACGAAAACTAGAGAGCAGACTCTCTTTTGTCAACTGCAATGCCTTATCAGCAGAAATGAGCCATTGGCATTTTGTCTGAGTGTTTGCTGCAAGAGGGGCTTTGTCTCGGTCAGCGATGCAAAAAAAGTGCTTTTGGACAGATTTTAGGTATGTTCGTTATCTGCGTCTAATTGGCGATAAAACAAAACTCATCTTTTTGCTATTTTCAGTACACCACAAATAAATCAAGGGCGAATGTCTTATGTTGAAGAAGCAGCTATTTATGTTACTGATTGTCAGCGGCTTAATCGCTGCGGGATTGGAGCCGGCGGCAATATATCACTGGGACTTTAAACGTGCCAATTTCAAGCTGGAGAATGGCCGACAAGTATCGCCTGGTGGGCAAGGTCGCAGCCTTCCAGCGGCGCGCGTGGTTGATGGCGGTTATAACGGCGGCTCGGCGCTGCTTTGCCAGCCCAATGAACATCGTAATCAGGTCACCAAGATGATGATGATGTGGCCAGAATTTACCCTGGAATTGCGCTTTAAGTCGCAAGTGGAACTGACTGCCGCTACGCGGTCAACTAACTTGGTTTATTTTATGGGCCATAGCTGGCGACGGCGCTATATGGAGCTGTATATCACTCCCGAAGGACAACTGGGAGTGGAATTCCAGGTCCGCACCGATGATGGTAAGACGAGGCTGAAAAATTTTCGTATGGAAGGCGAAGTGCGTGATTTTCGGCCTGGGATATGGTACACGGTGCGCCTGGCGTCGCAGTCCGGCGGCAAATGCCAGTTGTGGATCGATGGCGTGCTTTATCAGGAAGCCGCTGGTGCCCTCGCAGGCAGCGATCTAGAGGGGATTTATCCAGAAGCGTACCCGTTATTGATATTCGGCTGTGCCTATCCTGGCGATCGCAATGAGGGGCAATTTTCCGGTTTGATAGACGATGTGCGGATTTGGGATCAGGTACTTGATCCGACCAAACTAGCAGAACAAAAGGCGGCAGTGCCGACTCAGCAGGGCGGTGCCTCAGTCAGCGACCCGAATCTGGTGCTCAAAAAAGCTGATTCTGGTCCCCTACTTGATGGCGACATCAGCGAGCCATTCTGGGCTGACGCTGAATGGACGGCACCATTTACGGTGCTTGATGTCGCCAGCGCGGCACTTGGCGCATTCGAAAAAGCGAATGCTAAATTCAGCCAGAACGCGGCCCAGGCAGCCGTGGCAAGCGATGGAAAAACACTGTATCTGGCAGTGAAATGCCCAGTGCCGGCTGGGGTTGAATATAAACTGACGGCCCAAAAAGATGGTGACAATATCTGGAATGATGACTGTATTGAATTTTTCATTCAGCCAGACAGCAGCCAGCCATTGTTTTTTCAATACTTGGTCAATGCAGATGGCTGGAAGCAAGTCTTTAAACATCTTGACGTCGGCTTGACCGAATCGGGTTTTGTCACTTCAGCCCAGGCTCGAGCGACGCGTACGCCAGCGTTGTTCAGCATCGAGCTGGCCATACCCGCGTCAGAATTGGGACTCACTGACCTGAATTCAGCGACCGACATCAGCTTCAATGTAACCCGATGCGGCCCCACCGCCGGTGGTTTATCAAGCTGGGCCCCAGTAGGACAAGTTTTTGCTAATCCAGCGCGCTTTGGCAAGCTTCTCTCTGCTGGTCGAGCGGCTTTTTGGGCCGAGCGCTTTGCGCTAGTAGAAGCTGAACTAGCCGGATTATCTAGTCCGTCCGAACTAAAAGCCGGGGTAGCGCCATTGTTTGCGGCCTTCAAAGAACAGTTAGAACAGCGTGGCGATGACCCAGCCAGCTGGGATAGACTCAGAGCCGGTTTGCAGAATTTGCGTAATTCCTTGACTAGGCTGGCGTTGGCTGGCAAGCCATTCCTGCTTTGGTCGGGCTCGCCCTGGGACAATATGCCGCCGAATATGCCAGTGCCAATGACCGCAAAACCTCTGGAAACAGTCCAGTTGCGGATGGCCCAAAATGGCAAAGTTATCTATGGTTTTGCCTTTTCTAATTTAAGTGAGCGGGCGATGATGCCGCGAATTAAGCTGCTGCCGGAACCACTGCCGGAAAAAATGATTAGATACAACCGCACTCCAGCCGCAGATACCGCGGCCGGAACATTGGCCGCTGCGGTGACTTTCAAAGAAGGCCTGCCGATGCAGGATCAGGCTGCTCAGACAATTCCTGATCCGCTCTCGCCTTTGATCCTTAATTCGCTTTTCCGCTGTCAGCCTAGCTGTACCGTGCCATTATGGTTGGAGATTGACACCCGCGGGCTTGCCCCCGGAGTTTACCGGACGCAAGTGCAGGTCCGACCGACTTATCTTAATGTCGCCCCACAACAGTTCCTGCTTGAACTGGAAGTAGTTGAGCTTGATCTCGATGAAATTGCAATTGATTCTTTTAACTATTACTATGTCAAAACTCCCAATGCGTATAAAACCCTGCGCGACTATGGCCTGAACTATCTCTATTGTGGCACGCCCGGACAAAGAGATTTAGATATTTACCCGCAGTTTGACAAGGATGGCAACATCGTCCAAGCCCCTGATTTCACCGATTTAGACCGGCAAATTGATCGTGCCTTGGCTGCCGGGATGAATCCGGCGACGCTCAAGCTTTTCTTTTTCCTCGCTTTCGACTATTCTTATTGGCGGACGCTGATGTATAACGGCGAACGACAGCTGGATTTCGCTAGCCCGGCCTGGCAAAAAGGGTTCAAATCCTGGGTCGGACAGCTTAAAACACATTTATCTGAGCAGTACCAGATAACGTTTGACCGGGTGGTCTTCAATCCTGAAGATGAGTCTGAGGGTCTGCCTGATGACTTGGAGAGCCCAATGGGCATTGCGTTGGCGGCAGTCAAATATATTAAGGAGGCCGACCCACAATTGCGGACTATGCTCAATCCTAATTTTGACCCTAAAAAATGCGGTGATTTGCCTTATCTGTTCAAGCGCTTGGCCGAGCATACCGACATCATTGAATTTTATCGGCCGCGCCTTAATCAACAACCTGATCTGCCAGCTCTGGCACGAGCCGCCGGCGACTTTGAGTATTGGGTCTATCATATTCTAGTGAAGAGCAATACGCCGTTAACATATCGCCGGATGTACTGGCAAAACTGGAGCGACGGTTTTTCGGCAGTCTGTGCCTACTGGCATTTTGATTCGCATTCCGGTGGTGACGGCTTTAATTCATTTGACGGCGGCCAACGTACCGCTGATTACGGAGTGATTTATTCTGATGAGTCTTCAGATCAAACTATCAGCTCACGGCGCTGTGAAGCTTGGTTCCAAGGCTGGATCGATTATAAACTGGCGCATTTGTGCCAGCGCTATCTGACTCAAGCGCAGAACAATGGCCTTAAGGTCGAGGCTGAGGCAGAGCGTTTACAGGAAATAAAAAAGCAAGGCCTAAAAGCTGATATCACTCAGCTGGCAAGCTTGCAACAGGAATTGATTGATCTTGCTCTCAGCCTGAAAGCCAAGCTGAACTAAGCATTTGCCTAACTGCCAAGGGCTTTGAGGCGGCACCAGCCCTGAAAAAGTCTATTGGCAATGCCTGCTGTACGCAAGATTGATAAAATTAGAAATGAGGAAAGCCAAAAACTCGCTGAGCTAATTGGCAAACAAGTGAATTTAGGGTTTAAGAACTGAGTCCAGATAAGACTGTACTACAAAAGGAGACATTATGAAGACAGCAAAGCAAAACAAGCTTTTTACGCTTATCGAGCTCTTAGTGGTGATTGCCATTATAGCGATTCTGGCCTCGATGCTGCTGCCAGCTTTGTCCAAGGCGCGGCAGAAAGCCCGCGCCATCACCTGTGTCAATAATTTGAAACAAGTCGGGATTTCGTTGCTCCTGTATGCGGACGACTACAATGACTACATCTTGCCGCATAGTATAAGTTACGTGTTTGGAAATCCGTGCGTTGAGGACCTGTATGGCCGAGGCCTGCCGAAATTGTCTAGCACACATAGTTCTAGTTCTTATGCAGCTATTTTATCCTGGCTGAAATATTCTGATGTCAAAATCAGTACTACTATGGGAACCAACTGTTTCATTTGCCCCGAAAGACTAGGTGCCACCAGGTCTGCTTATTCGTGCTGGTATTGGGCAACGACTTATGGCATATCCTTGGCCCATTCTTTCGCCAACTACACTGAAATGTTAGCCTTAAAAAAGACACTGGCCCGCATCTCTGACTACCGTAATCCATCCACTAAGGTCAATGTCGGCGATTCGGGCATAGGGGATTATACGATCGCGCTGGCATCAGTCGAGCAGAACAAGATGCTGCAACTTGGCCACACTAAAACTGAGGGTGCGGCTTGGGCTCGGCATGGGCGAACTTGTAATATCCTCTGGATGGACGGCCATGTCGAAGGAGTGAATTCGCCGACTCCAAGAGCGCAAGATATGTATTTGCCTGGTGCTCCTCTCCATGCTCATGGCAACGCCTGGTACCGATATAAATAACCACCCTAGTCACCTATCTTAACGCTATCCAGCCACAACTAACACCTGTAGAGGTTTCAAGTCCAGGCGGTTGGGAAAATGTATTTTACTTTGCCAACAATAAACAGCCAAGCCAACTTTTGCTGCGGATAGGGATGCTTTCTTTCTGCGCTGAATCGCTCTTCGGGCTGCAACTACAAGTAAAGAAAATGCTTAAATGAGCAAACTATAGCCATCCAGATGGGCTGCAATTCATTTTTCGGCTCTCAGATCAGTTAAAGACCGTCACCCTCTGGGATAGCTGCGAAAACCGATTCTAATCAAGGAGTTGCGCTAATGAAGAGAGTTTTAACACTACTGTTTTGTAGTTGCCTGAGCGTCGCAGTATTTTCTGACGCAGCGAGCGATAAGGCTGAAAATCTTCTGCGGCATGATTTTTCCAAACTCGACCTGCAGGGACTTCCAGTTGGCTATAAAGTTTTTTTTGACGAGCACAGCAATGGCAAAATAACAGTTTCAGAGGAAGCTGGCACGAACGTGGTTAAGTTAGAAATGCCGGAGCAAGGGCAAGGCCACTTAGACAGTAATTATCTACTTGATCTACAGAAGAATAAAAAATATATCTTGTCCCTGCAGCTCAAGGTCAAAGACCAATATTATGCCGGCGGACCTAAGCAGCATTCTTTTACGGTGTACGTTTATAATAGTGGGAATGGCAAGCATATTTATAACCAGATATTTGGTCACGGTAGCACCGACGGCTGGTTAACGGTTGTTTTGCCAGTTGATACTGAAAAAAATCCCGACCTGGTCGGAGCTAAATTGCTATTGCGTGGGAATGCCGTTTCAGGTACTTACTGGTTGAAAAAACCAATGCTGGTGGAAATCCCGACTAATTTAGAAATTAAGGCCCATTTTATACTTGAGAATGATAAGACTATCCCTAGCCACGCTTTGAGACTTGAAGCTTTAAGCCAAATGAAATAAACATTGCGGCGGATATTAAAATAGTCTTGATCTTGTAGCCCAAAACAAACTTTCAGAAAAACGCAAGCTTTGACACTGAATTATCATTACTACTTGGAAGGTGTATTTATGAAGAAACTAATTTTGCTGTTGTTAGGGCTTTGTACTTTTGTCGCAGTTGAATTAAAAGCAGTTACAGTCGAACTCTGGCCTGCAGAACGACGCCGGGATAACACTGCCTACTTAATTGGCAATGAACAGAATCATCTTTTGTTTAACATCAGTAACAGAACAAATCTTGGGGTACATAAAATCGATTTGCCTGAGAAGATCACTGATCCAGTGACCCTGACGCTCGACTTGCCCCAAAAAATAAAATTTCTCGGTGTTTCTGTTTTCACGGTCAAAGGTTTCTCTGCGGACCTGAAG
>CAZUCG010000182.1:0-6016 GCA_964619145.1 uncultured Lentisphaeraceae bacterium
AAAACCTCAAAAAGGTGGAGCAACTCACGAACTAATTTTGATTCCGCATCGCTGCTGTAAAATAGGTCCTGCTTTTTGCAGATTTGCAGTAACTGGGAATAAGCGAATTTCTGTTGCTGCGTTTGCTCTAAATTTAAGGCCTATACTTGCTCTGCTAATTTTTTTCACAGATTGAGAGGCAGAGCGTATCCAGAGCCAGTGATTCTTCTACATTAGCCTTCAGGCATTTGGCGAATTCCGCCAGCCATTTGACATCTTGGTCGGCTTCTTCAGGTATGGGTGGTTTGGCTAGCATTTGCTCTGCGAAGGGCAAGAATTCCGGATGCGGCAGTAGTTCTTTGGGGACTGCGCAGGCGATCAGGTAGCGTTGTTGGAACCAGGTATGCAACACATCGATGATTTCTTCCCGCAGGCGGATGTACTCCGATTCAATTTTAACCAGCCGCAGTTCATTGAGTTCTTTTTGTAACTTTTTATTGTCGGCAGCGGTATTTTCCCAGCGCGGGTCCCAGTTCTCGGTGATGATTTTTTCGGCTGTATCGTGTAATTGGCTGAAAGTTTTGCCGATGCCTTCGGAGGCATTCAGGGCTACCTTCACGCCTGCTCGCCGACCCATTTGCGCTAAAATCGGTAAAAGTGCCTCCAGGATGGCAGGTTGATATTCTCGACGATTGCGTAAAAGCAACAGAGTTTGGCAGCGTGAACGGATGGTTGGCAGCAATTGCCTGGCATTAGTGGTTAAGAGTAGAAGCATCGTGTGGGGAGGAGGCTCTTCCAGAGTTTTCAGGAAAGCATTCTGAGCATCTGAACCAAGGCAGTCGGCATCGACAACCAGGCCGATCTTTAACCGGTCCGAGCGAGTCTTAAGATTAAGCTGATGCTCGAAATTTCGCATTGCAGCGATGGTGATGATCCGAGATTTCGATTGCGGGGCGATTTCCAAGCAGTCGTTGTAGGACGAACTCTGAAACAGCTGGCAGGGCCGGCATTGTCCGCAAGCGGCACCTGTGGGTAGGTCGCCTAGGCAAGCCGCAGTTTGGGCCCAGGCTTGGGCGAAATTATACAAATACTGGCTGTCGTCACCGACCAACAGATAAGCTTGGCCGGTGCGGTGGTGCATTTTCGTTTGTTCCAGACAGCGGCAGACGATGGGAAAATCTCGATAGAATTCACGCAAGGACACGAGCGACCTCCTGATAAATTTGCGCAGAAATTACTTCGATGGCCTGGGTGGCGTCAAGGACTTTGACGCGCTGAGGGTTGTCGCGGGCAATTTGCAGAAATGCTTCTCGCACCATTTGGTGGAACTTCTTGTCCTGATCTTCAAATCTGTCATTAGCGGCTTTGTTGTCCTGAGCTGCGTGCATTCGTCGGAAACTCTCCTCGACGCTTAAATCTAGCAAGAAGGTCAGATTCGGCCAACGGCTTTGCAGGGAGAATTGGTGCATTGCTGCGATGAATGCCGCATCCAGATGTCTGGCACCACCCTGGTAGGCTGTAGTGGAAGCGGCAAAACGGTCACAGAGGATGATTTTTCCGGCTGCTAGTTGTGGCAAGAGAAAATTATGGACCAGTTGAGCCCGGCTGGCACCAAATAGCAACAACTCTGCTTCAGGCGCAATGCCCTCTGAACAAAATTGCATTACCAGCCGGCGCAGTTCTTCGCCCAGCAGTGTCCCACCAGGCTCACGAGTCTCCAGCACAGCATAGCCGAGATGACGTAATTTTTGGCCCAATAATTTGATTTGGCTGGATTTGCCGGCTTTATCTGGGCCTTCAAAAGTAATGAACAGGCCGTTAGGGATGGTTTTCAAGAGGTGAACTCCTATGTACTCTGAATAATTAGACGGTCGCGCCAAAAGAGCAAGAGTTCAATGGCGCAAGCTGTGAATATAATTCGTGAAGCCAAAAATGCCGTTGGAGACAAGAAATTAGCTGAAATCAGACAGTAATAATAGGGTTAGACTTGCTAATTTGCTTTTAGGTAATAACTTTAAAAGTTTACCACTTGAGTTGTTTTTGAGAGTGGGGTAATGAATGATTAAGCCAAGGAACGTGCAATGTTGGGCTTTATAGAAAAATTGGGCCATCCGCGTCCTATGCGGATTATTCTTAATGGTAATCCTGTTTTGCGGAAGGTCTCTCGTCCGATCGTGACTATCACTGCTGAGGTCAAGGAATTAGCCGAGAGGATGATTGTCACGATGTTGACGAATGAGATAGTTGGGGTGGGCTTAGCGGCTCCGCAGGTCGGGGTCAATATCCGTCTGATTGTGATCAAGACTGTTTCAGACTCAGGGCGGCGTGAGCGCCCCGATGCCTCGCCAGGCGAATTGTTGCTTAATCCTCGGATGCCGTTGGCCTTGGTGAATCCCGAGCTACTGTCGGTCTCCGATGAGCTTGTAACAGAGGACGAGGGCTGCTTGAGCCTTCCTGGCGTGGACGGTAAGGTTACTCGCCCCGCCAAGATCTTGTTGCGAGCTGTTACTCTTGCTGGCGAACAGCTGACGGTCGAGTGTGCTGGGTTGCTGGCCCGTTGTCTGCAACATGAAATCGATCATTTGAATGGGCGGTTGTTTTATGATTGTTTGTCTCTCGATGAGCAAAAAAGGAACGCTGCTGTGATGCGTGGATTGGAGCGCCAGGAGAGTGCGTTTCTGGCCAAGAGTGTATAGCGAGGCGAATGAATCAGATATGCCGGAACAGAATCACACTGAAGAAGAGATGACCAGATTGCGTGCTGAGCTAATGCGCAACCTGCCTTACCGGATGGTACTGTTCAATTTGTTCATCCATCCCAAGTACGGGCTTTTTCTGACTTTACGCCGGCCGAATTGGTGGCGGGCTGCATTGGTGCTGCTGTTAATGGGTGGGGTTGGCGGTTGTCTGAAGACTATGAATGAGATGCCGGATTTGTTGTCTAATGGCCGCAAAGTCTCAATGTTCCTGAGTGATAATCTCGGCGACTTGGGCTTTAAGGATGGGAAAATTACCTGGACAGAGGTGCCGAAATACCCCCTGACTGGATATTTTGCGAATTTCCGGGTCGACGTCTATGCTGATTCAGAGTCGGTCAAGCGCAATGCTTTGGCGAACTCTCGGGCCAAGACGGGGCTGGTTGTCACTGCAAAACAAATTGATTTCTGGATGGCGATGGACCCGGTTGGCGCTGCCCCGCGGTTTATGAGCATTTTGACGCCGAAGATGATTGCCAGTTTTGAAAAAAGTCAGCAATCCGGGAAAATCCCAGCTGTGTTGACTCGCGAGGTGCTACTGGATTACGTGAAAGTCTGGTGTTTGGCCTTGCTTTCGCCAGCCTTGATGCTGTCTTATTGGTTCTCGATGCTGAGCAGTATGTTGCTTTTTGCACTGTTCTTTGCTTTGGCAGTACAATTCAGGCGCGGAACAATGCGCAAGAATTTTGCTTCGAGTGCCAGTATGGGCTTGCATTGTTGCATCCCGCCTTTTTTCGCCGCCTTGATTTATGAGCTGTTCGTGCCCTCGCTCGGTAGTTTCGACACTATTTTTGTGGTGATTTTTGTTTTGTATATTATCTATATGCAGATCGAGGACCGCTGGTTCCGCGATGCCCAAAAAAAATTTTGGCAGATTTAACTGTAACGTGGAGTTCAAGCAAATATGGAAAAAGAAAGTTGGTTACGGACGGCTTGGGCTATTTTACAAAAGATTGCTGAATTCATCTTCAGTATTTCCCAACTTGGCTTGGAGAAGTTGGGTGCTGAGCAGGTCGAATTCAATCCATTGTATGGCGTTGTGATGTTGCTGGTTTTTGGGGTTCTGCTCGGCTCTGGTTGTTGGGCGGCGTCAATTGCCTTGGGCAGGCGTCACGCCGGCTGGCTGCATTTCCTGTTGGGTTTTTTTCTACCTGGCATCTACCCCATAGTGATTTTATTCGCTATGAATCTGAAGGGCGAGGGCCAGCGTCGGAAACGCCTGAAAGATGATTCCCAGCTCAAGGAACGGCAAGAAATCGAGCGGCAGCAGATGCTGGAATTGCAAGGCCTGGGGTCGCCCTCAGAGGAGAAAGTCGAGGAGGAGAAAAAAGTTTGGAATCAGCGTTATTTTGAACGCATTGCCCGCGATGACGCTGGCGAACTGGCCGGTCCTTGGAATGTGGTGGTTGCCGGCAACTCTTTCGTCGTATTGCAAATCATTGATGCGCAAGAGTCAGTTGTGTTGGTAGAGACTACCGGGCGCGAAGGCGGTACGCAGAAGTTGCGACTGCCGTACAATAAGATCGAATCTTGGGAAAATAATTATTAGTATTGTGCTGGCAAAGTAATCTTTTGTCAGGCAACTAATTTTGCCGATAAAATATCAGCCTAAACCATAGAGATAAATTCAGATGTTTAATAATGCCGCCGATGGCCTGACTTTGGCCGAATGGGAAGAGAAAATCCTGGAGTATTGGGATGAAAACCAGGTGTTCGAAAAGTCTTTGCAGCAGCGCCGGGCTCAGACGCCTTATGTATTCTACGATGGCCCGCCCTTCGCTACCGGATTGCCGCATTATGGACACCTGCTGGCTGGCACTATCAAGGACGTCATTCCGAGATACCAGACGATGCTCGGAAAATACGTCGAGAGGACTTTTGGCTGGGATTGCCACGGGCTGCCCATCGAGAGCCTGGCTCAGGAGGCCTTGGGCTTGGCGGGAGCGCTAGCCATCAAAGAGCACGGCGTCGAAGCGTTCAATGAACAATGTCGCTCGATGGTTTTGCGCTATGTCGAGGAATGGAAAAACACCGTGCATCGGATGGGACGATGGGTCGATTTCGATAATGGATACAAAACTATGGATGCTAAATTTATGGAAAGTATCTGGTGGGTATTCAAACAACTCTGGCAGCAGGATAGGATCTACAAAGCCTATCGTATTATGCCTTATAGCTGGAAATTGAATACGCCGCTCTCAAATTTCGAGGCCAACAGTAATTACCAGGACGTCCAGGACCCCGCAGTGACCATTCGAATGCGGCTCTTGCAGGCCACGCCTGCCTTCCCTGACTTGCAAGGACTTACTTCATATATCGTTGTCTGGACGACGACGCCGTGGACTTTGCCAGCCAACTTGGCCGTTTGTGTCGGGCCTGATATCGATTACTGCCTGGTCAGAGACGGCGAGAGTAGCGATGCCTACTTGCTGGCCCAAGCCCGTATCTCGGCATATTATAAGGATGAGTCTGATTACACTATTTTGGCTACCTTCAAAGGCCGTGACTTGCAAGGCTGTCGCTATGAACCTATATTTCCCTATTATGCTGCGGAGCGTCCGAATGCCTTCTGTGTTCTGGTTGATGATTATGTCACCACCACTGATGGCACTGGGGTTGTCCATCAAGCACCGGCGTATGGCGAGGATGATTATCGCATCTGTCGGGCAGTTGGTATTGAACTGGTGGACCCGCTCGATGAGGATGCGAAATTTACTGCTGCTGTTAGCGATTGGTATGGACAATTCTGCAAAGACGCGGACAAGGGCATTATTAAGCATCTGAAGCAAAATGGCAAGCTAGTGCAGCAGACTACCATTGTGCACAGCTATCCATTTTGCGAACGCACCGACACACCGTTGATTTACCGGGCCATTGACGCTTGGTACGTGCGGGTGGAAGATTTGCGCGAGCGGTTGTTGCGGAGCAACTCCCAGATTCGCTGGATGCCTGATTACGTCGGCGAAAAGCGCTTTGCGAATTGGCTAGCGGAGGCCAAGGACTGGAATATCAGCCGCAATCGTTTTTGGGGTTCGTGCTTGCCATTGTGGATTAACGTCGCAGACCAGAATGATATTATTTGTGTGGGCTCCATTGCTGAGCTCACAGAATTATCCGGCCAGCAGGTACAGGATTTGCACAAGCATTACCTCGATAAGATTGAAATTTACCGCGATGGTAAGACTTACCGGCGGACACCAGAGGTCCTGGACTGCTGGTTTGAGAGTGGCTCTATGCCCTACGCCCAGCATCATTACCCTTTCGAGAATAAGGAGAAGGTC
>CAZUCG010000183.1:0-6013 GCA_964619145.1 uncultured Lentisphaeraceae bacterium
GGTGAAGACATTGCCAAAGTTCCCGCGTCCGGTGCGGGTACTGTAGGCAAACCAGACTCGGGCAGCAAACATCCCTTCGATTTCAGCCAGATACAGATGGTCGATGACTCCGGGCACTGAATGACCAGCCAGGGCCTCGCGATAATACAGCCGCCAATATGCTTGGTCATTGACGCTATTACGGTACATTTCGTAACCGATCGAACCCAGCAAATAACGAGTCAGGCGCGCCGGAATTTCCACCTCTGGGGTAATCACCCGCCAGATTCGGAGAGCAGAATTCTCGTGCAGTAATTCCATAAAATTATCCTCTGGTCGGCGGGGTTAGTTGAATTTTGCCAATAATGCGCGCTTCTCGTTACTATATTGCGGCGGAGGATTTTTTCAATTCCAGCATCTCGCCGCCAGGCCAACAATCAGCGTGAGTTGATTTAGCACAACTGCATAAAATACTTATTCCGAACTTGCAAGGTATAATTTCAACTGTATCTTAGTCAAGAAGGCGTTCCAATAACTTGTAAACCTTATCCAGCAAACTTTTAACCACGGAATTGTGACTATGATGAATGATTTTGTCTTAGCCGGGCACGAACCGAGCCGCCTGCCGAAAGGCAAGAACTGGCGCCTAGTCTGGAATGATGAATTTGACGGCACTGAACTAGACACCAGCAAGTGGGGCTTTCGCTTGAATTTCTGGGGTCAGCCCTTCCCGGCCTTCACTACTGAGGGGGTAGTGCTGGATGGGAATAGTCATCTGCAGTTGCACCTTGTCAAAAAAGGCGACCAATATTGTTCGCCCCACCTGCAGACCGCCTCACTGACATATGATATCCCTAAAGATACCAATGGCTTCTGGCCATTCGGGAAATTCGAGCAGCCGAAATTCCTGCATAAGTACGGCTACTATGAAATCCGCTGCCGCCTGAACCGTCAAGCCGGCTGGTGGACGGCATTCTGGCTGCAATCGCCGTCCATCGGCGCTCACCCAGACGCGCGCCAATGCGGGGTCGAATGCGATATTATGGAAAGTCAGAATTTTCCCCACGACCGCGAAATCAGATGTGGGAATATCTGGAATGGCTACGGCCACGATGGCAAGAATCCTGGTCACGCGCGCTATTTTCTCAAGGAGACGCCAGGCGACTGGCATCGCTTTGCGGTCGATTGGACCCGCGAAGAATATATTTTTTATGCCGACGATGAAATCGTGCATCGCGAGACCGAGATGGTCTCTGATGTCGAGCAGTTCATTTTGGTCTCAACCGAATGTATGGGCTACCGCCGCAAGCCGTCCTGCCCGGACCCGCGCCTCGATGACATCGCCTTCCCGGAATATTTCGAAATCGACTACGTCAGAGTCTTCGATGAGTGCTGAGCACCAACCCGCCCACAGAACGGTGGGGGGGGAGTGGCGGTGAAAAGTGGCAGCCAAGGAGTGGCGGTCGCAAGCGACCGCCCACAGAACGGTGGATTGAAGTGGGGGATGAAAAGTGGCAGCCAAGGAGTGGCGGTCGCAAGCGACCGCCCACAGAACGGTGGATAGGGGGGTGCTCGGTCGAAAAGCCGCAAGTTTTTGGCCGGGGTCCAGCTAGAGGGCATTCCACAACGACTGCGCGATTACTGTTTGACAATGAGAAATAGCATAACATCTCTACGTTGTGGGGTGAAAAAACCGAAAAAGCAATTACATTAAGGTTAAGTATTTTTGTCGTAGTCAAGGAATTCAACAGATGCACAACATATATCGCCTGGCCGCCGTCTGTCCGCACTTGCAGGTCGGTAATCCCGTCTACAATGCGCAGCAGATTATCAGCTTGTTCCAGCAGGCGCAGACGAATGGCGCTTGCCTGATAGTAACGCCGGAATTAGCCTTGACCGGCTATACTTGTGGCGATTTATTTGAACACAGCATCCTGCTGGAGGCCGCTAAACAGGGCCTACGCACAATTTGTGCCGCGACGGCAGACAGCGAGTCCATACTGGTGCTTGGAATGCCTTGGAAAATTGGCAGCCGGCTCTTCAATGTCGCGGCAGTAATACAGAATGGCCGCTTGCGGGCAGTAATCGGCAAGACATACTTGGCGTCATATCGCGAATTCTATGAAAAACGACAATTCCGCTCCTGCAATGAGCACGACGGCAGCGCGATTTCTTGGGAAGATCAGCCAGTGCCCTTCGGAAACAACATCGTCTTGCAAGCAGGCGAGAATTTTCGTTTTGCGATAGAAATCTGTGAGGACCTCTGGGCGGTCATCCCACCCTCCAATAACCACGCCCTGAATGGCGCACAAGTAATCTGCAATCTTTACGCTGGGCCAGAACAAGTCGGCAAGGCGGAAACTCGCCGCCGCATCGTGCAGATGCAGAGTTACCGGCTGGCCTGCGCGTACCTGCTGTCCGGAGCCGGCGTTCAGGAATCTACTAGTGATCTACTGTGTTCAGGGCATTCACTTATCGCCTGCAACGGCAAGATGTTGGCCGAAAGCGAGCGTTTTGCCCGCCACAACCAGCTGATTTATGCCGATCTCAAACCTTCTTGGCTGGAAATCACTCGACGGGCCTGGACCAGCTTCAATGACTGCCCGCATATACCAGCGCAAGTCGTTACTCTGGACGCGGTTCCCGAAGCTCCTGATTGTCAGCACTTCTTGTTGCACAGTCATCCTTTTATCCCTGAACGGCAGGAGGACCTGCACGCACGTTGCGAAGAAATTCTGGCCATTCAGTCTTCGGCTTTGGCCAAGCGCTGGGAGCATAGCGGCGTGCGGCGATTAATCCTGGGGCTATCCGGCGGCCTGGATTCCACCCTGGCGATACTGGTCTGCGCGCGCTGCTGTGATTTGCTGAACAGAAGCCGTTCCGAAATCTGCGCCATCACTATGCCGGGCTTCGGCACCAGCCAGCGCACCCTCGATAATGCCGGCAAATTGGCCAGCGCCTTAGGTGCGGAATTTCGAAGCATCAGTATTGTCAAAGCTGTCGAACTGCATTTAGCCGATATCGGCCACGACCTCAGCGACCATAATGTGACCTATGAGAATAGCCAAGCCCGGGAGCGCACGCAAATCCTAATGGATATCGCTAATGACATCAGCGGGCTGGTGATTGGCACTGGCAATCTCTCTGAAATCGCTCTCGGCTGGAACACCTTCAATGGCGACCACATCGCCAATTACTCTATCAACGCCGGCATCCCCAAGACACTGTTGCGGGCAATGGTGGAATATCAGGCAATCGGTGCCGACCAGAAGCTCTCAGAGGTCCTTGAGGATATCCTCAAAACGCCAATTTCACCAGAATTGCTGCCAGGCAGGCAGCATACCGAGGATATCTTGGGCAGCTACGACTTACACGATTTTTTCCTGTACTATTTTTTCAAATACGGCGAAGAGCCGGCGATGTTACGAGCTCTGGCCACCCAGGCCTTCGCTGGAATTTTCTCGCCGGAAGAGGTCGCGCGCGTCTTGGCGACTTTCTTGCGTCGGTTCTTCAGCCAGCAGTTCAAGCGGAATGTTATGCCAGACAGCCCGAAAGTCGGTTCAGTCTCACTGTCACCGCGCGGCGATTGGCGGATGCCGGCAGATGCCAGCGCCGAAGTCTGGCGGCTAGCATTAGAGTAGTATTTATCTTGATCGCAAACAGCATTTTGCAACAAAAAGGATTCGCGATGCAGTTACCACAAGTTTGGCAAGAGGGATTAACATTTTATTATGACCAACAGTTGCGCCAACAAGCCGCTGCGGTTTATCGCAAGCTCGCTTTGCCGGAAAAAGCCGAAGATTGGGATGAGGCTGGTTTGCGGGCCAAGGTCTGGGAACAACTAGGTTGTAAAATCGAGCATTCGCTACCGCTCGACTTACAAGTGACTGGCGAAATCCAATGCCCGGGCTACCGGGTGCAAAAAATCTGCTATCAAAGCCGTAAAGACTTCTACGTCACCGGCAATCTCTATATCCCCGCCGGCGAAGGGCCTTTCCCCGCAGTGCTCAATATGCACGGCCATTGGAGTCAAGGCCGGCTGGCGCCACGCGTACAGCAGCGCGGCCATCTACTGGCCCTGAGTGGCTATGTCTGCCTCTGTGTGGATGCCTTCGGCTCCGGTGAACGCTGTATCACCCACGCCGAATTCGAGTACCACGGCCATACTCTGGGTGGCAGCTTGATGCAATTCGGCGAGACCCTGATGGGGGCACAAGTCGTGGACAATATGCGCGGCATCGACCTGCTCTGCTCTCTGGCGTACGTTGACGCTGAGCATATTGGCGCTACCGGCGCCAGCGGCGGCGGCAACCAGACGATGTGGGTGGCGGCGATGGACACCCGCATCAAGGCCGCGGTGCCAGTCGTCAGCGTAGGCAGCTTTGAGTCTTATGTTATGTGCTCGAATTGCGTCTGCGAATTGCTGCCTAACGGCCTGACCTTTACCGAAGAAGCTGGCATCCTAGCCCTGGTCGCGCCGCGCGCACTAATGCCTTGTAATGGTATGCTGGACAGCAACCCCGCCTTCGCGCCGGCGCAGATGCTCCGCAGCCTAGCTGAAGCCAAGAAAGTTTACCGCGCCCTGGGTGCAGCTGACAACCTCAGCTGCTATATTTTCAATCAGCCGCACGGATTCTGGCCAGAAGTCCAGGAAGCGATGCTCGGCTGGTTTAATCTCCATCTCAAAGGCGTAGGTCTCGGCAAGCCAGTCTCTGCTATGCCTGAATACCAGACCCTGACAGAAGAAGAAGTTATGGTCTTCCCCAAAGGCCAGCGTCCGGCCAAGGTCTGCTCCATCCCCGAGTATTGCCTGCGCCGCCAGGATGAGGTCGCTAAGAATAGAAAATTCAGCCAAGCGCGGCTGTCGGAGTTACTGCGAATTTCGCCGTTGCAGAGCCCCGCGCTGCAGGAATTGCCCTCAGCTGACTCTTGGCGGCGTTTTAGCCTGACCACAGCCGATGGTACGCTGCTACCATTGTTGTTCCGCCCGCCACAAGCGGGGCAGGGCTGCGTGATTCTTTCTGCGCCATACGGCAAGCCTGAACTGGAAGACAGCCAAATTCTTGCTGAGGTTTCCGCAACTGGCTTGGGTTTGGCTATTTTGGATGTCTTTGCCTGTGGCGAAAATGATCTAAAGAACACCCCCGTCACCGAGAATCGCAGTTACGCTCGGTCGCTGCTCTGGCTGGGGCAGACGCAACAAGGCAAATGGGTTGAGAACTACCGTTTGGCCGAATGGGCTATTCAGCAACTCTATCCCGACTCTACGGTCGCGGCAGGCGGTTACCGCGACACGGCCATCGCGGCGATGCTTTTTGCCGCCCTCAAAGACGAGCCAACCGACTTATATCTGGAGCAGGCTCCGACCTCGCTGGCTTACAGCCCGGACAAGTGCGAGCTGTTCACCTTGGCAATGTTGATCCCCAACATCCTCCACTGCGCCGATGTCCCTGAACTGCTGGCCGCTGCCGGCGGCAAGATCAGCAACCTCAATCCGATAGCGTGACTCTGTTCTCGGGCGGGCGCACCGCCCAGCCGATGTCTCTAGTGTCATTTAGTAAAGGAAGAATAATGGCTAACCTCAATCTCGCAATTCAACTCTACTCGGTTCGTGAAGCGCTAAAAGAAGATTTTACCGGCACCCTGGCGAAGCTGCAGGAGATTGGCTTCACTGGTGTCGAACTCGCCTTTTTCTATGGTGGTCTAACTCCAGAAGAGCTGGCGGCGACACTAAAACAGTACTCGCTGACGCCCTGCGGTATTTATGAGTCAGCAGCCAAGCTGCAAGACCCGCAGGCAGTCGGCTATCAATATGCCAAAGCACTAGGTTGCCAGTATATGACTATGGGCTTCGGAGCAGATAAAATCAAACAAGACTTCGATAACTGCCTGCTGGAATTGAAAAAAGCCGTCCAGGTAGCGGCTGACCACGGCTGCCAAATCTGCTACCACGCGCATAGCCACGAGTTCGCCCAGGTCGCAGGTCGCAGTTACCTGGAGCGACTCCTGGCAGAGACGCCCGGAGTTCTCTATG
>CAZUCG010000184.1:0-5983 GCA_964619145.1 uncultured Lentisphaeraceae bacterium
CTTACTCGGCGTTCACGGTCTGTGTAAGTCCTGATACCACCTTTTTACATGTTCTTTTCTCGAATTTTTGTACCAATATTCCCATAAAATATTTAGGTACACTAGAGGATGACATTAGTACTCAACGTCTTTGTGTGTTGAATTTAAAAACTATTGAGTGTACCTAAAATATTTTGTGGGATAATTGGTACACTTCCATCGAAAAATTGATACTGTTTTTAGAACTGTGTCTTGTCTGCGCACAAGCATACTAACCGCACTGCAGGAAAAATTTTTTCAACAGTTCTGTCAGCGCGACCACAAGGAGGCATTTATGGCTATCATCAGTATTGCTCGCGAATTAGGCGCCAATGGCAATGAAATCGGACAGCTTCTAGCCGAGCGACTGCCGAGCACGCTATTGGACAAGGAATTACTGGAAAAACGCTTCCAAGAATTCGGTGCTGACCCCAAGACTTTGCAGCGTTATGATGAGAAGCGTCCTGGCTTCTGGGCCTCATTTTCGGCTGAGCAGGATGTCTATTTGCACGTTCTCAAGACTATCCTATACCAGGAAATGTGCAAAGGCCCGTGCGTTGTATTGGGTCGTGGTGCTAATGTGCTGCTAAAGGACATTGCCAATTGTCTGCGTATCCGTCTGATTTCGCCTTTTGAAGTTCGGGTTCAGCGCATCAGTCAGGAATTCTCCTGCACTATCAAGAAGGCCGAAAAGATGCTGGAGGCGAGTGACAAGGACCGCACTGGCTTCTTTAAGTTCCATTTCAATTCAGAGTGGTCTTCGCCGTCCGAGTACCATTTAGTGCTTAACACTGCCACGATAAGCATTGAACAAAGCGCGGAGTTAATTTTAACCGCCTGCCAGCAAATCATTAGTCCAGCAAAAGAAAGCACGGGGCAGCAGCAGCTTCAGGACCTCATCCTCGCCCAGGATGTCATCGAAGGAATTATCTTCCAAAAAAATATCCCAGTGCAATTTTTGGAAGTCCAGTGTTCATCTGGTACGGCGACCCTCTTTGGTGTCGTCAGTTCGCCCAACATCGGCCGTGCAGCTGTTGAAGCCGCGCAGACTGTCCCTGGGGTCAAAGCGGTCGAGAGTCGGATTCAAGTTGTTCGTGAGCAGCCGTTACGGCGGATGTAGTCGCAATCAGCAGCACTGGGTTGTTTTTTCAGCCGCAGTTTAACTCCAGCATTTAGCATTTAGCAGGCTTTTCAGATGGATTATTTACGTTTATCGGGCAAGAACATCGTGATTATGGGTGTCGCCAACCGACGCAGTGTGGCTTGGGCCGCGGCTGAAGTCTTACGGGAGTCGGGCGCGAAGTTGATTTTTATCTTCAAGGACCAGGAACTCCTGGAGAAGAACCGCAAATTGATTGGCGAGTCAGGGCCGGCTTTAGTGTGCGATGTCGAGAGTGAGGCCGATATGGCCGCTCTACCCGCGGCAGTGGCTGCCCAGGCAGCCACTGTACACGGCCTGGTGCATTCCATCGCCTTTGCGAATTTCAGTGAAGGGCTGAAGCCATTTCACGGCACCCTGAAGCGCGATTTTCTGCAAGCTGTTGACATCTCTTGTTTTTCGTTGTTGCAGACTGCCAATCAGTTAAAGGATTTATTCAGTCCTGACGCATCGATTGTGACTATGAGTATCTCGACCACCCGGATGGCCTCGGAGAGTTATGGCTATATGGGTCCCATCAAGGCGGCCTTAGATGCCAGCGTGGTATTTTTGGCCAAGTCTTTAAGCCAGGATGTATCTCCTCAGATTCGGGTCAATGCAGTTGGCGCGGGTCTGCTCAAGACGTCTGCCTCGGCCGGCATTCCCGGGTATATCAATGCGTATTTATTTGCCGAGCAGGTAATTCCACGTCATCAGGCGTTATCTACTAGTGAGCCAGCGGAAGTAATAGCCTTCCTTCTCAGTCCTCGTTCCAGTGGCATCAATGCACAGACGATTGTGGTCGATGCTGGGATGAGCATCAATTACTTTGACCAGGACATTGTTCGCAAAGCAACCAATTAGCAATTGAAAGAATAGCAAGATGAAAGAGACTTTTCAGGAATTAGTTCAATATGACCAGGAATATGTTTTGCCGACTTATTCTCGTGAGACCTTGATGGAGCGTGGTCGAGGCAGTAAGTTATGGGATATCTACGGCAACGAGTATCTTGATTTCACCACTGGGATCAGTGTCTGTAACCTCGGGCATTGCCATCCACGGGTCACTGCTGCCATCAGTGAACAGGCTGGCAAACTAGTCCACGTCTCGAATTTGTTTTACAATGCGAACCAGCCTCGGCTGGCCAAAGTCATCGTCGAGCGCAGTTTTGCCGGCAAGGTTTTTTTCTGCAATAGTGGTGCGGAAGCGAATGAGGGGATGATTAAGTTCGCCCGGCGCTGGGGCCATCAGAATGGCGGCAAGTGCGATGTCATCTGCACCACCCACTGTTTTCACGGCCGGACTCTGGCCACTCTGGCGGCTACGGCAAAATTAAAATACCGCGAGGGTTTTGCGCCCGATATGTCTGGTTTTTCTTTTGCTGAATTCAACAATTTAGCTTCCCTCGAAGCGGCCATAACTCCTTCTACTGCTGCGGTTTTGGTTGAAGTGGTGCAAGGCGAAGGCGGGGTCAATCCCGCCAGCAAAGATTTTCTACTCGGTTTACGGAAGCTCTGTGACGAGCGGAAGTTGCTATTGCTCTTGGATGAAGTGCAGTGCGGAATGGGTCGGACGGGCGAATACTTTGCTTTCCAGCATTATGGTTTCACGCCGGATGCATTTAGTCTGGCCAAGGCACTGGGCAATGGCTTCCCGATGGGCGCATTTTCCATCAAAGCGGAATATGCTGAGCTATTCAGCCCCGGATCACACGGCAGCACTTTTGGCGGCACGCCCTTGGCCTGTGCAGCGGCCCTGGCAGTCTTTGCGGTTCTGGAAGAGGAGCATCTTCTAGACAATGTCAAAGCCCAAAGCGAGTATTTCTTTGCTCGGTTGCGGGCTTTGCAGCAGCATTTTCCAGTGATCAAGGATGTCCGTGGTTTGGGACTGCTAATAGGTGTAGAAGTCGGCAGTGAGGCGATTGCTCCTCTGCAAAAAGCCTGCCAGAAGCGCCGTTTGTTGACGCTATCGGCTGGCGAAGGCGTTTTGCGTCTGTTGCCAGCACTTAATGTCACTTCGGCAGAGATTGACCAGGCCTGCGCAATATTAAATGACGCCTTGGCAGATATTGCCGAAGCGAAATAAAGCTAAACCCTGCTATGGAGGTATGATTATGCGAATCGGATTATGCGGTTACGGCAGTATGGGTCGTCATCACAGTCAACTGTTGGCGAAACACGTCCCGGCGGTCGAATTGGTCGGTATTGCCGATGTGACTGCCGAGCGTCGCGAGCTGGCTGGTGAAGACCACGCCGGCGTACGCCTCTGGGACAGCGGCCAGGAGATGATTGCTGCCGGCGGCTTGGAGGTGGTTTTTGTCTGCACCCCGACATACCTGCACGCGGAATTATCGATACTGGCATTGCAGGCCAATTGTCACGTTTTTTGTGAGAAGCCGATGGCACTGCAACCGGAGCTGTGTCAGCAGATGATCAGCGCTGCTAATGAGAGCGGCAAATTCTTGATGATTGGTCAGGTATTGCGTTTCTGGCCTGAGTATGTTTACTTGAAGGAGCTTTGCCAGAGCCGTAAGTACGGCCCCTTGCGGGCGCTGTCTATGACCCGTGTCGGCGGCGTCTCCACTGGTTGGCAGGGCTGGTATCTTGATGAACGGCGCGGTGGGATGCAGATTTTTGATCGCCACATCCACGACAGTGATGCAATTTTGTGGATACTGGGCAAACCGCAGTCGGTGCAGAGTTTCGGCTTCGAGTTAGACCCGGAGACTAGCGGTGGCATCAACCACAGTTTCAGCCATTATAATTACGGTCCTGAGTTAGTAGTCAGCGCAGAAGGCAGTGCTGATATGCCCCAGGGCTTCCCTTTCACGGCTTCGTACCGGGCGACATTTGAGCACGCCTGTTTGGAATTCAACAGTCGCAGCAAGCCGACTTTGACTCTCTATGCTGATGGGCAGACCAGCAATCCCGAGTTAGCCAACCCGCAAGATGAAGTAAAGAGTGGCTTGAACATCTCTTCAGCCGGGCCCTACTTTAATGAACAGTCTTATTTTTTCTCTTGTGTGCTAAAGAATCACAAGCCAAGCACTGTCACTCCGGAAGACGCCCTGCAGACCATCAAGCTGGTACGAGCGGAGATCGCCAGTTGCCGAAGCGGACAAGCCGTCGTTGTCTAGAGTGGTGTTTCTTCGCGTACGCTACTAAATGGAGGTGCACTATGAAGAATTTCGTACTTGCATTAGGGTTGCTTGTTGTTGTTTATGGCTGTGAGCCAGCCGATCCGGCCGGAAAATCCGCCTCCTCCTCTCCGCCGGCAGTTGTTCCTGGGGCCAAGAAGCCAGCGGTCCAGAAAACCGAGGCTAAGAAGCCGCCAGTTAGCTCTGGGAAATCGTTACGTCAAGAAGTCAGTGATGCGGTCGATTACGGCATTGGTGCCGCCCAAATGCAGGCCAAAAAGAACGCTACCGAAAAAATTGATCGGATCAACCAGCAAAAGAACGCTGATTTAGAGAAGGCCTTGAACGAATGACGGTTCCTGCCGCCGTCGGTTTAACCACTATGACTACGAAACAGCTGATCTTACAGCCAGGTCGGGAGAAATCGCTTTTGCGTCGCCATCCCTGGATTTTTTCTGGTGCCGTAAAGTCTGTGGTCGGCGATCCACAGAGTGGTGAGACCATCGACTTATTGAGCAGCGAGGGCAATTGGCTGGCCAAAGCAGCGTATTCGCCGGAATCGCAAATTCGGGCGCGAGTCTGGAGCTTCCAAGCGCGGCAGGAGATCGAGGAGGAATTTTTTTGGCAGCGGCTATCTGCCTGCTTGTCTTACCGTAGGTTGCTGGGCCTAGCCAAACAGAGTGATGCTTTTCGGCTGGTGCACGGTGAGGCCGATGGCCTACCCGCCTGTGTCATTGATCGTTATGGTGACTTCCTGAGCTGCCAATTTCTCAGTGCCGGCGCAGAGTATTGGAAAGCGTGCATCGTTACTGCCTTGCGAACGTTATTGCCTGAGATTCGGGGTATCTATGAGCGCTCTGACAACGACTCACGCACTCGTGAGGGTCTGCCGGTAAGCGTCGGTTGTCTCTGGGGCGAAGAACCGCCGGAACTACTAACCATCCAAGAAAATGGCTTACATTTATTGGTCGATTTACGCAATGGTCACAAGACCGGTTACTATCTTGACCAACGCGACAGCCGTTTAGCGCTCGACACACCCGCCTGCGCGCGGGCCGAAGTGCTGGACTGCTGCTGCTACAGCGGGGGCTTCGGATTACGCGCCCTGCAGGCCGGCGCCAAACGAGTGACTTACCTCGATGCGGCAGAAAAATCCTTGCAGTGGGCGGCCCAAAATGCCGCCCTGAATGGCTTTGCCGACGACCAGCAGGAGTATATCCGCGGTGATGTCTTCCAGTTATTGCGGACTTTTCGCGATTCCCGCCGCAGTTTCGAGGTCATCATCCTTGATCCACCGAAATTCGCTGATACTCGGACCCGTTTAGAGAAAGCTGCCCGTGGTTACAAGGACATCAATTTACTAGCTTGTAAATTGCTGCGCCCTGGTGGTCAGCTATTTACTTTTTCCTGTTCGGCGGCGATGACTCCGGAGCTATTCCAAAAAGTCATCGGTGATGCCGCGCGTGATGCCGGCCGTGATGCCTTGCTGCTAAAGACATTCAGCCAAGCGCCAGACCACCCCCAAAATCTGAATTTTCCGGAAGGTCAATATCTCACTGGCTTGCAGCTACAGCTGCGTCCTGCCCAATAGTTACGTTCTAGCAACCATTGTTTATAGCGCATTTTGCCATAAGGGCCAAAATATCTAAAATCTTTAGAGCAACTCTTATCCTCGTATTTTTAATGGCAC
>CAZUCG010000185.1:0-5929 GCA_964619145.1 uncultured Lentisphaeraceae bacterium
AGACTCCCAAACCAGATGGCATTGCCTTTCTGGCAGATCACTTTTATCTCGCCAACGACACTTTTGGAAGAGAATCACACCCATTGAACCACGTCCATCAATATGATCAGAATTTTAAGTTCTTGCAGTCATATAACTTGGAAATTGGCGATACCAAGTACGGTGGCCAAGCTATGGCCGGTGGCCAAGATTCTTTGTGGCTGGGATTCTATAGCAATACTAGAATTGTTCAGGCTGACCACAATTTGGCGGTCCAGGCCAAACTCACTCGACCCAATTGCAGCGAGGGCATTTGCGCAGCGCCAATGCACCTGGCCGGTTCCAATCCGCGTTTCTTGATCGCCAGAAATATCAATCGGAAGGACGATCAGGGTCGGACTCTCTACGGCAGCGTCATTAACTTGTATGAATTCAGGGCTGGCGAATTCAGCCGGCTAGAATAAGATCAGCCTTTGAGGTCGCAGGGCACTGGGATATATTTCGCTGTTACTAGTGACGACACACCGAGTACGAACGAAAACAACTGACGCCGGTGACACCGACAATGCAACCAGAACGAGGTTGACTAATCAGCAGGGGTCTTGATGCTACGACACTATTTTGTGATTTTACCTTTTCTTGCCGGCCTGGGTTTGCTCTACTACGGTGCTGATTATCTGGTCAAAGGCGGCCTTGGCCTAGCCCGGCGGCTGCGTATCTCCTCGCTGGTCATTGGCTTGACCCTAGTCGCGTTCGGCACCAGTGCACCAGAGTTGGTAGTCAGCTGCCACGCCGCGCTGAATAATCTGGGCGATATCGCCATCGGCAATGTCGTCGGCTCTAATATCTGCAACATCGCCTTGATTCTTGGACTCTGCGCGCTGATTACTCCATTGTCAGTAAACCCACGACTGTTCCGCCTAGACCTGCCATTGCTCATTGCCTCAGCGCTGCTAGCTGCAATTTTTCACTTCTACACCCGAGGTATAAACCGCTGGCAGGGCGCAATTTTTCTGGCCGGGGTCGTCGCTTACACGACTTGGAATATCTTGAAGTCTCGGCATAGCCACGAGGAAGAACGCGCTGCTCCGCTGCCGCCGCGCATTTGGCTTTCACTGCTCTTGACTGGCGGCGGCCTGCTAGCATTAATCATCGGCGCCCGACTGTTCACCGATTCTTCAGTCTATTTTGCCCGCCTATTACATCTACCTGAGGCAATCATCGGCTTAACTCTGGTCGCCCTCGGCACCAGCCTGCCCGAACTGGCTACCTCAGTAGTCGCCGCCTGTAAAGGCGAAAAAGATATCGCCATCGGCAATGTCGTAGGTTCAAACATCTTCAATATTCTATCCATCTTAGGTATTGCACCATTGCTGAAGCCATTGTCTGCCTCTGGCATCAGGATGCTCGATTTCGCCTGTATGCTCTTGTTGAGCATACTGTTATTACTCGTGATGCTGACTGGCCGGCGCATTAGCCGAGGAGAGGGCGCAGTGCTGCTCAGCAGTTATGCTGCCTATCTCGCTTACTTGATCTTTAATTGCTAAAAAATATCTCTCGCAATAATAATCGTTAAGCAGCGTTTATTTAGCAGTGTGCGGCAACAGCCAAATCACTACACAACAACCAACCAAAAAAAGGGAAACGACAATGCTGAAAAAACTTCTTACTCTGTTGATCATCTGTGCTCTGAGCGCCGTTATGGCGCAAGAAGCCGCTCCAGCCCCACCGGCTGCCGACGATGCCAAGCCAGCCGAGGGCAAGCCAGCCCGCGAGCAACGCAGAACGCGCAGCGCAGAACACAACCGCGGCGGCGGTAACACAGAATTCTTTGTTAGCCGGATGCGGGCAGTCTCGGAAAAAATTATCAAGAAATATGATCTTGATGGGGACGGCAAGCTAAGCGACACTGAAAAAGCCGTCTTGCAAAAAGACCTTAAGACAGTGGAAGAATTTATGGAGATTGCCAACATCTTCCAGGTACGTCAATTGCAAGCCGCGGATACCGATGGCGATTTCTGCATCAGCGATGAAGAAGCCGAAAAAATTGACTTGCAAAAGATTCGCGAGAGTGCGATGCCCCGGAATCGATTGCAAGGGCCTGGTCGTCAAGCACCTGATCGAGTTGGTCCCAAGGGCCGACGCCAGAAGGCGGCGCCTGCTCCTGACGCCCCAGCTGCACCTGCAGCGGAGTAATTTCGGGTAATAATTCCACTCGGGTAGGTTTGCCTAAGTCCTGACGAAGCTAAGCCTACCCGAGAATTTTTTGCGTAGAGCCCGTGCAAAAAGCAAAGATAATTTCTGTCCACAGAAAACTGGGGGGGAATAGTGTCCACAACCTAAACAGCATTGTGGCTGACAATAGTTCCGATGGACTTGCTGGACTTGCTGGACTTGCTGGACTTGCAGCTTTCAGCTTACAACTTAACAACTGTGTTTTTGGCTGGGGTCTAGTTAGCTGCAGCCCCCGCGAAGTTATTCTTTCAGCATTTATTGCCGCTGCTCCAACAGCTTTTAACTGCCGCGAAGATCTCCTCGACTGCGATCATCCTGCCCAGGCCCTCTGGGCCGCACGCGACTTTACCAGAAACAGGCCCTAGGAATACGACGCCGCGCTCCCGTAAAATCCGGCAATTCTCCTGTGTCGCCGGATGGCTCCACATTTTGGGGTTCATCGCTGGTGCCAGCAGCACCGGCCCCTGATGCGAGAGATAATACGTCGATAGCGCATCATCGGCGATTCCGCGCGCCATCTTGGCCAAGATATTGGCGGTGGCCGGCGCAATAAGCAATAATTTCGCCCGCTCGGCCAAATCGATATGCCCAGGCTTCCAGCCCGGGACAGCCCACAAGTCGGTCATAACTGGATACCGCGAGATAGTGAAAAATGTCTGCGGGCAGACCAGTTTCTGGGCATTAGCCGTCATAATTACTTGCACCGCAATGCCAGCCTGGCATAACTTACTGGTCAAATCTGCGGCCTTATAGGCAGCAATCGACCCAGTTACTCCCAGCACTAATACCTGCATCGGCTCTGTATTCATAGCCAAGGTTCCTTCTCTTGCATTACGCTGCGGCATTTGGCCGCAGTAATTATAGCTGCCAAGGCGGCGGCGGTTTCATTAGCATCAGAATTGATTAGTAAATACTCGTATTCAGCCCAATACTTCAGCTCCTGCCGGCCAGTTGCCAAGCGCCGTTGTATCACCTGCTCACTCTCAGTCTTGCGTCCTCGCAGACGCGCCTCTAAGACCGCCAGAGAAGGCGGCGACATAAACACCGTCAGGAAGTACCGCTGCCAGGAAGTTTGGCTAATATTTTGGACAATTTGCCTGGCTCCCTGGACATCAATATCTAAAATGACATTGGTCCCAGCAGTCAAATGCGGTAAGACCTCGCTCTTCAGGGTCCCGTAATAGTTACCGTGTACCTCGGCCCATTCCAAAAACTCATCATAATCCCTTCGGGCGATAAATTCATCCTGGCTGATGAAGTTATAATGCACGCCGTGTTTTTCGCCTGGCCGCGGTGCTCTGGTAGTACACGAGACCGAGAAGTTAGTATTGCCCAAGAGGGCAAAGAATTTCTCGCAGACGGTGGATTTGCCCACGCCGCTCGGCCCTGAAAGAATGACCGCGATGGCAGTCGGGACGACATTACTCATATTATGACCTCATTGCAATCAAAAATGCCAACGCCAGCGGCCAGCAGCGGCAAAGCCAGGCTCGGCCGCGTTTGCATTAGTTTAGTACGGGCAAAATAAAACGCACTTCTTGGCCAGCAGCGCTTGTCAAGTTGAGCTGTGAGAGCATTTCCGGCAATGCCGCTGGCCAATTAGTCAGAGTCTCGCCGCTTGGCTGCAATAGCACCAGCAACTCGTCACCATCCAGTTGCAGCGAGACCTGCCAGTCCAACAGTACCTGTCGGCATTGTGCCTGAGTCCACAGAGAAAGCTGCTGGAACTGTGGCAACACATCCATCTGAGAGAACGCCAGCAAGGGAAACAAGCGCGGATTGTACGGATACCACTGCTGGGCCAATTCAAGGCTCGCCGCCGCACCGACAAAGTCCCCTCGCAACAACTGTATCTTGGCTAATCGGCAATGCGAGGAGGCGCGATGCGGCGTCCGTTGCACCAGCAATTGACAAGATGACAAGGCCGCCTCGAGATCGCCACTGGCCAGAGCAATTTCACTGCGCAGACGGCATGGCGTGGGTGAATACGGCAGGCGCTCTTCAACCGAACGCAGCAGCAGCAACGTTCCAGCCAGACTCGAGACCTTTCGTGCGGCGACCAACTGGAGGTCATGCTCTGCAGGAATCCGCAGCAGCGGCAGACAGGCGAGAAGACTCGCCAAGACTCCTCCGCAGCGCCAAGCTACGTGGGCAGTCTTTTTGCCGGCCACGGACGCTACTGGCCGTTGATCCGGCGCAAATACCCAGAGTCCGACAAATGCGGCCAAGAAGACTGTGCCGGGGATGGTGTCATTGAACTGGAATTGCGAGTGCACCAGCCAAGCACACCAGCCGGCACACACTGCTAAGACATAACGGCGGTCGTCATTCTGGTACTGCCGCCAGAAGCCCAAGACCAAGGCGAAGGGGAAGGCCAAACGCAGCAGCACTACCAACAATCCCAGCACCCCGCATTGTCCCAGCAAGGCAAAGGCCATCGAATGGGGGTCGCGAGCCTCTTCGGCTAAGGCCGGCTTCAAGCGCATGTGCCAAGGGAAGAACTCACCCAGGCCTGCCCCTGTCAATGGGTACCGAGCAAATATCTCCACTGAGGTACGATAGTACTGCATCCGTACCGAAGCAGAAAGAAGGTCTCGATTTGAGGCCACAGTCACCGCCAACACCAAGGCTAGGGCCAGGGCCGCGCCCGCGCCCAAAAGGCAGACTCGCCAACGCAGCCGCAAAGGACTAAGCCAGATGATTACCGCCAACCCGCCAGCGAAGCCCAACAGCGCTCCGCGGCTGCCACTCCACAGCAACGCGCCTAGGAAGAGCAGGCCACCCCCGGCCAAAAAAACAATTCGGCTGTAGCGTTGTGGTTCAAATCGTCGCGACCAATTATGCAAAGCGAGCAACATCAACGGGCAAGTCAGCAGCAGATGCGCGGCATAGATATTGGGATCAACAAAATAACCATAGGCGCGAGTCTGAGACAACTTCGCTTCTATCTGCGGGGTCAGCTCCTGGCCAGTGGTTAAAGCATTCTCCAGCATCATCTGGCGATTCGCCGCCAAGCCGCCAAAATTCTGCTGCCAGCCTTTCAGGCAGCAAATCAAGCTGGCGACTGCCACCGTGTTGAGCAATGCGGGCAACAATTGCTCGTCGCTGTCCTGGGCCCAATAAACTGCCAATGCCAAACAGTATGCACCCCAAAAATGCCGCAGCCAGTTAAAAGCGTATTCCCATTCGGTAGTATTGCACAATCCCGCCAGGCCTGCCAACAGCGGCAAAGCCGCCAGCAACGGTATAATCAACCGGCGTGAAAGCCTGGGAACCGGCCTTAAACCGCACGCCAAAAGTAAGCCGATACCGGCTAATACGCCAGGCAGCAAACTCGGCCAACAGGTAAAGATCAGCCATTCCCAGATATCCAGGGGCAGGTCTGGCTGTTCTCCTCCGCCGATAAAAGTACCAAATTTGAACGGCAACAAAAAAACCAGCAGGCACAAATACCAGCGCAACAGCTTTTTCAAGATTGTGTCAAGGCCTTTAAGATGCGGAATTGACTTGCTGATTGCTGGTACTGGCGATTGTTGTTTCATACATAAAACATCTGGCTGCTGGTCGCGGGCGTCTTTTGCTTAACTATAATCTCACAAAATGCAATTGCAAGACAAAAACGTCATCCGATGCACTTGGCAGACACCCGCCAACTCTCGACAAAACACCCGTACCAGGCCAAAATACCCTCATAGCCTTATGCCTTGCGGCAGGC
>CAZUCG010000186.1:0-5831 GCA_964619145.1 uncultured Lentisphaeraceae bacterium
TCCAGCAGTACAGCACCGGCACAACTAACATAGTCATAACTTCAATCATCATACCTCCGAACGACGGGATCGCCATAGGGACCATTACGTCACTGCCGCGGCCCGTGGACGTGAGCACCGGTAACAGGGCGAGGATGGTGGTGGCCGTGGTCATGAGACAGGGCCTGACCCGACGTACGCCGGCCTCCAAGACAGTGTCGCGGATGGCTTCACGCGTGGCCGGGGACTTGTCGCGGAAAAGCTGCGTCAAGTAGGTGCCCATCACCACGCCATCATCGGTGGCGATACCGAAAAGCGCCAGGAATCCTACCCAGACTGCAACGCTCATATTAATCGTCTGGATTTGGAATAGATCGCGCATCTCCACGCCGAACACGCTAAAATCCAAGAACCAGGGTTGAGCATAGAACCAGATCAGCATAAATCCGCCGCACCAAGCTACAAAAACTCCCGTAAATATGAGAAAAGTCGTGGACACGGATCTGAACTGAAGATAGATGAGCATAAAGATAAAGAACAGCGCGACCGGCAAAACCAGCGCCAGAGTCTTGGCGGCGCGCTGCTGGTTCTCGTAGCTGCCGGCAAATTCGTAGCTCACCCCACGAGGGAGAGATAACTCGCCGTTATCGATTTTGCTTTGCAGGTATGCCTGACATTGTTCGACCACCTCTACCTCGGCATAGCCGTCCTTCTTGTCAAAAACCACATAGCCGACCAGGAATGTGTCTTCGCTCTTAATCACCTGCGGTCCCCGAACATAGCGAATTTCGGCCAGCTCTGTAATCGGGATTTGTTGCCCTTCCGCGCCCGGCACCAGGATTTTGGCTATGGCCTCGATGCTGTCTCGCAATTCACGCTGATAGCGAACGCGTACCGGGTAGCGCTCTCGGCCCTCGACGGTGGTAGTGACTTGTCGTCCGCCAATCGCGATTTCCACCACATCCTGGAACTTACGAATCGGCACTCCATAGCGCGCAATCGCTCTTCGGTTCGGTACAATCTCCAAATACGGCTTGCCCACGATGCGATCGGCAATGACCGCAGACGGCTCTACCGCGGGGACTTCTTTGAGATAGCGTTCAAGTTGAAGCCCCACCGTCTCAATCGTTTCCAGGTCAGGCCCTTTAACCTTTACCCCCATAGGTGCCCGCATACCGCTTTGCAGCATAACAATTCTAGCCGCGATGGGTTGGAGTTTCGGGGCAGAGGTCGTGCCGGGCAGCTCTGCCACCTTGACGATTTCGCTCCAGATATCAGCTGGAGTTCTGATCTGATCACGCCATTGCCGGAAAGGCCGCCCACGAGGATCAGGCAGCAGTTCGCCATTCTCGTCGCGGACAAACGCGTCGGTCTTCTTGTTGTAGCGGTATTTGCTACGACGGCCATTCTTATCGGTCTTGTACTCTGACTTGTAGTTGATCACCGTCTCAATCATCGAAATTGGAGCGGGGTCGAGCGGCGTCTCAGCCCGGCCGAGTTTCCCTACTGCCGATTCGATTTCGGGTATAGACTCAAAGGCTATGTCCTGCTTCTCCAGGATGTCGAGTGCCTCACCGATGGAAGCGTGAGTCATGGTTGTCGGCATCCAGAGGAAGGAACCCTCATCCAGAGGAGGCATAAACTCCTTGCCAAAGCCGGGGAACGCTTGCGCTAGGTATTGCCCAGGCGAGCTCTCCAAAGCCGGTCCTGGAAGCCAACCGAATACCTTGGGGAAGCCAAGCCACGCCATCGCACTGACTATACTCAGAGCAAAGGGGAGCGAGAGGAATGCCATTTTGTGGCGGAGGCACCAGCGCAGCATACTCGGGTAGAAGCGCTCAAAGAGCTTGAAAAAAACCAGGAATCCACCAATCACAACAACCACAAATACGAGATTTTTGAGCGCGCCGCGTTCCGGCCCGAGTGGTTCCCAATAGCGACTAAGCAGAACACCTACAGCGAGCGCAACCAGGCTGATCGCCACGAACGGCCCTCGCTTTGTAATCCGTTCGGGAAGGCGCACTGCCAGCAGATGATAGAGGCCCAATAATGCGACCATAACGCCGATGAGCCAAGAGAGTTTGATGGCCAGGACAATACCCAGCGCCACCAAGGTGACATTGAGAGCAGTCCGCAGTTTTCGACCAGAGATGCGACCGCAGAAAAGCAGGTGTGCCATTGGGGGCAGTACGGTCAAGGCGATAATGATGGAAGCAACCAAGGCAAACGTTTTGGTGAACGCCAGAGGTTTGAACAGCTTCCCCTCCGCCCCGATCATCGTAAAAACCGGCAGGAAACTGATGATGGTTGTCAGCACGGATGTCAACACCGCGCTGCCTACTTCACTGGCAGCACGATGGACTGTTTCTAGGGATTCCGCAAAGGTCGGAACCCTCGACCCGACCCGACCCGCGGCCGCCTCGTCAAGATGCCGCAAGATATTCTCGCAGATGACGATGCCCATATCCACAATAGTGCCGATGGCAATCACAATGCCCGAGAGTGCCACAATATTTGCTTGAACCGCAAAAAGCTTCATCCCGACGAAGCAGAGCAAGACGGCCAGCGGGAGCATCCCGCTGATCAGCGCACTGCTCCTTAGGTGGACGACCATCACCAACACAACCAGGATGGTGACCAGAATTTCTAGTGAAATCGCCTCATTCAGGGTCCCGAGCGTCTCATAGATCAGTCCGGTGCGGTCATAAAATGGGACCAGCGTGACTTTGCTGATCGTGGCCCAGGCTGGCCATTCCTCGCGAGTAGTCGAACGCAGGTGTGCCAACCAGGCCTTCTGGGTGTCTTCACGGTCAGTAAAAATATCCAAGTCGTTAGCTTGTGCGTAGGCTGCGATAACTTCCCGAGAGGCGAGGTCTGCGTCAAGCAGTACTTTAGCCGGTAGAGCTTCCCGTGTTTCTTTGATCTTGGCTTTGACGTTGTTGATGACTGCCAGCGGGTTGTCACCGTAACGCGCGACTACAACCCCGCCGACAACAGACGCTCCGCCTTTGTCGAGCGCGCCACGACGAGTCGCCGGCCCGAGCGCGACCTTGGCCACGTGTTCGACCAAGACAGGGACATTGTCGCTGCCAACTTTGACGACGCTGCTGCGGATGTCCTCAAGGTCCTTGATGAACCCGATGCCGCGAATAAAGTACTCAATGCGGTTTAACTCGAGGGTCTTGGCCCCCACGTCGATGTTCGCAGACTGCACCGCGCTATAGACCTGATCGAGGGTGACACTATAGGCTCGCAGCGCAGCAGGATCAACATCCACCTGGTATTCCTTGACGTATCCGCCAATGGAGCCGACTTCCGCCACTCCATCAGCAGAGAGCAACCAGTATCGGGCATACCAGTCCTGCACCGTGCGTAGCTCGTCCGGGCCCCACCCGCCGGTCGGGTTACCGTCTGGGTCTCTCCCTTCGAGGGTGTACCAATAAATCTGGCCCAAGGCAGTGGCGTCGGGGCCAAGGGTTGGCTGCACCAGCGCGGGCAGTGTGCCAGCCGGCAGGCTGTTGAGTTTCTCCAGCACCCGCGTCCGCGACCAATAGAACTCCACGTCTTCCTTGAAGATAATGTAGATGCTCGAGAACCCGAACATCGAATAGCTGCGGATCGTCTTGACACCAGGGATCCCGAGCAAGGAGACAGTCAACGGATAGCTTATCTGGTCTTCAACATCTTGCGGCGAGCGCCCCATCCACTGAGTAAAGACAATCTGCTGGTTTTCGCCGATATCCGGAATGGCATCGACTGCGACCGGATAGCGCTCCAGGCCCCCCACCTGCCACTCAAACGGGGCCACCAGCATACCCGCGAGGATGATGGCGAACACGAACAGCCCGACCACGAGCTTGTTCTCCAGGCAGAAACGAATCAGCCTGCCGATGACAGATTTCTGTTCGCTTGTTTGCTGTTCAGAAGGTGTCATTTCAGCACCTCTCTAATCTCACCGCAGCGCAGCATCACAGCGCCGAAATACGGGTTATTTATCTCTTCCTGGCTCTGAATCCAGGCAGCCCCACGGTTATTAAATGCCATCGGACACCAGGCTTTGTAAAGCGTGGTGTTGGGTGCCCCGAAACGCGTCAACAGCATCGTGATCTGCTCGGAAAGAAGTGCGAAATTCATTCTGGCTGCTGCAATTCCATCAGCCTCAGCAACGGCCTCCAGGAGCGGCTGCAACTCACCCTCGCTCTTCAGCCAAGCGGTATAATTCTTGCCCGTAACGAGTCCTATATCGATCTTGGTAAGGGCTTCGCTCCCTTTTTGAGCCGCCGTTTTTGCCGCAGCATAATCGTCTTTTGCCAAGGCAACCTGGACATCCAGATAACGGGCAATCAACTCGCCGAGTTGCTGTTTAAATTCCGAGTTTACGGGAGTTGCCGTTGACTTGGCGTGTCCGCCGTGCATCAGCCCGAACTTCGCCTGCATCGCCTCAACGTGCTCGCGGGTTGTGGTAGCTAGACGCGCTGCTTCCGCTGTTGTTTTCACCAATTCCCCTTCTGCGCCAGCATTGCCTAGCAGCAGAGAATATTCTTTCCACTGTATCTGGGCCGGGCCAGAAAGATTATCAGCGCTCACAGCGGCTACCTGCTCTTTCAAAGCTCGATACGCCAAGTGCAGAGCGTCTAATTCGACCGATGACGTCTCAATAGCGGCTGTCGCCGCGGCAATGACAGCATACAACTGACTTTTCACGGCGGCTGACACGGCCAAGCCCGCTGCGCGCATTGGCTTTTCAGCTGTTTCCTTCGCTGGGCCGCCGTGATCCATTCCGGCCATACCGCCAGCTCCGCCGCCGCCCGCAGGCGTCATCATACTCGGCCTGGCTTGAATCTGCAGCTCGGCGTCCAGCTTGAAATTACCTTTTGTGACTACCCGTTCGCCTTCCACCAGGCCGTGTGCCACAAGATAGTCATCGCCTGCTCTTGGACCTAGCACGATCTCGCGACCCTCGAACGTCGGTCTGTCCTTGCCAGGCACTTCGACGTAGACAACGGCACGTTTTCCGGTCAAAAGCGCAGCCGAGGCAGGAATCACCAGCGGCTTATCCTCATCAGCGGGCTCTGTGCCCACATAGCCCAGGCTCTCGGCTCGCACCAGTGGCATACCGCATAGATCACAAGATTCCGCGCCGTCCTTGACAATTTCCGGATGCATCGGGCAGAGCCACTTGCCCGCTAGTTCCGCGTTCATAACCCGTCCGCCTGTCGCGATATTTGCCTCCGCGATTGCGCGGACGAACATACCAGGTTTGAGGCGGCCATCGTCATTCGGCACATTAACGCGCACTTTGATTGTACGGGTAGCTTCGTTGAGCACCGGGTGAATGAAGGAGATTGTGCCGCTGAAAGCTTCGCCGGGGTAGGACTCCGTCGCAAAATTCACTTTCTGCCCGTAGCGCAACCAGGTCAGGTCTGATTCATAGGCATCAAGATTGACCCATATTTGCGACAGGTCGGCAATCGTGTAAATCCGCGTGCCCGTGTTGACGTACATCCCTTCTTGGGCGTTCTTGTGAATAACGATCCCGCCCGAAGGCGCATAGATGGTGATGTGGTCGTCAGGCTTTCCCTGCTGCTCAATCGCCTTGATCTGGCCCGGCGTTAAACCCCACAGACGCAATTTTTCCCGCACCGACGTGACCGTCGCCGCAGTTATGTCACGAACAATCGAGATATCGCTGTGCTCAAGGTTCTTGACCGCAGCTATAGCTTGGAGAAGTTCCTCCTGGGCACTGAGCAGCTCTGGGCTGTACAGGTAAACCAGGTGGTCGCCCTTCTTGACCGGTACGCCGGTGTAGTCCACAAAAAGGCGATCCAGCCGGCCCGGCACCCAGGCTGTGA
>CAZUCG010000187.1:0-5828 GCA_964619145.1 uncultured Lentisphaeraceae bacterium
CAGATAATTTGCATTTCCGAGTCCAAGGACAAGCAATGAAAAATGTCAATATCCTTTCTTTTATGCTCAAGCCGCTCTCCTGGGCATTCGATGCGGAGTTGCTGGGTACCAGCAAAAAACCGGAATGGAAGATCCGCAATCCGTTGAGCAAAGTTTTCTCCACTGATTAACCCCGAGCCATCTCTAGGAATCTTTGTCTTTCCCAAGGAATGACGCAGCAGCGTTAGTGTAAGTCGGCAAGAATATTTGCCAAATGTCACTTTTGCAATTGCGTATTCGACAAAAACCGTCATATTATAGGAATTACCCAAATGGATTCGGGATGAACAATCAGCAGCAGAACTGCGGCACCACCTGAATTGACTGACGTATCACTGTGGCGCAATAAGAAAATCTACCTAAACACAGCGGCTTAATGTATCCTCCCCTTATTAAGGAGAGAAAATGTTCTTCGATGATATAAAAAATGTTTTTGTAAATGACATCGGCATTGACTTGGGCACGATGAATACCTTGATTTATGTGAAAAACAAAGGTATTGTCTTGGACGAGCCGTCGGTTGTGGCCATCAATGCCGACAGCAACAAGGTCCGGGCTGTCGGTTCAGAGGCGAAGGCAATGATTGAAATCACCCCGGAGAACATCCGGGTTGTGCGTCCGATGCGCGATGGCGTCATTGCCGATGCCGAAGTCACCGATGAGATGCTAAGAATTTTCATTCGCAAGGCCACTGGCAAAATGAAGGTAATGCGGCCGCGAGTGCTGATCGCGGTGCCTTCTGGCATCACCGAGGTCGGTCTGCGGGCAGTACGGGAAAGTGCACTAAGTGCCGGCGCCCGCAAAGTCCAGCTGGTCCAAGAGCCGTTTGCGGCCGCCATTGGTTCGGGCTTGCCGGTCAATGACCCAGACGGCAATATGATTATCGATATCGGCGGTGGCACCACTGAAGTTGCGCTCATTTGTTTGGGTAGCATCGTGGTCTGCAGCAGCGTCCAGTGCGCTGGTGATGCTATGGACCTGGCGATTGTCAACCATATGCAAAATGTGCATCACTTGCTGATCGGCGATCCTACCGCTGAACGCATTAAGATCGCCATTGGCAGTGCATATCCTTTAGATGAACCTATGACTATGGAGGTCAAGGGCTTGGATATGGCTCAACACGGCAACCGTTTACCCCGGGCAGTCGTCATCAACAGTGAAGAGATTCGTCAAGCCTTGGAGCGGCCGATTTCACAGATTATCCAAACTGTCCGACATACTATTGATGCGAGCCCACCGGAACTCTCGGCTCGCCTGATCGACAACGGCATCACTTTGGCTGGTGGCGGTTCGCAGTTACGCGGCTTGGACAAGTTGATCTCCGAAGAGACTGGTCTGGCGGTACGAGTCGGCAAGGACCCCTTGAAAGCAGTCGTCAACGGCACGGGCTTAATGCTTGAACACGCGAATCAGCTTTTCAGCCAGCCCACCAGTTCGCTGATTGGTAAAGGCAAACGAGTCTAATTGTTATGGCTCGCACTACTGCCAACGCCGAATCACCCGTGCCGAAGATGTGGATATATCAGTTAGCCGAAGGCTGGACAGCCTATGCAGGCAAGACTGATGAGGACAACGATTTACTCTCATTATCCTTTGCGCAAGGAAACGACTACTGGTTGCACGTCCACGCTATGCCCGGCAGTCACGTCATCCTGCGAGGACCTGAGAACATTACTCCTAGCCGCGAACTGCTGGAACAAGCTGCCGCCATTGCCGGATGGCACAGCAAGGCTCGCCACGGTGGCAACTGCCAGATAGACTACACTCAGGCCAAGTACGTCAACAAGCCGCAGGGTGTGCCAGCGGGCACGGTCACTATTTCCCACTCTCGCCGGTTGAAGGTCAAGCCAAGTCTAGGTCTGAACTCACCCTCTAACGATGCCTGAAGCAATTTATTAGGCGACTGCGCGCGACAGATTTAGTTTCCAAAAGGCCTCTCCTGCAGTGAGATGTTTCAGTGTTAAGCACTTAGGCCTGAGAAGATGCTGCTGCTGCCTGTTAGTTAAACTAAGGCCGGCCGGACAATCTTTTGCCAATTACTGCTGGCCGTAGAGAGCGACCGAAATTGTCTTCCATAACTGAGCTGACCAACTCAGAACGACACCCGGTGCTCAAGCGTGAGCGCTGTTTTTTACAAACGCATCCGCATTGGAGCCAAGCAAGTATGCAGAAGTTCTTGCCAATTACCTTTTTTTGTTTATTCCTGCTGCCAACAACCATCCTCTCCGCTGGATCACCCTGCCCACTCAAAATTGTCTCTGCGGACGATTTGGCGCTGGGGAAAATTTTATCTAGTGCTCAGCACGAATTCGGGATTACTTTACGCAACGACAGTGCTAAGACTATAGTCTTGCAGAACATACGCTTCGGTTGCCCCTGCTTCAGTCTGCGAGACGGCGCCAAAGGCGAGATTGGGCCGGGGAAAAACCACGCATTGAAACTATATCTGGATGCGCGGAAGATTCAAATGGGCGCTTTTGCCCGCAATATATTTTTAGAATGTCAAGGGTACCTGCCGTTAATCTTGACTGTCAGGGGGGAAAGCGTAGCTTTGCTCAGCCTCACACCCGCTGCATCCTTGGACTTTGGCAACTTCGAAGGGCAGTTCCTGAACTGGAACAGGAGCATTACTATCAAGACCACCTTGCCCGAATTCACGCCGCAATTTATTTTACACCGGCCACAGGAATCAACCCGCTTTATCTTGAACTTGCAACAACTCTCTGCCAGTGAAGCAAGGCTGGAAATTACTCCTCGGCTACCACTACCGAGAGGCAATTTCTTGGAGCAGGTCTCACTGCCGATAGGCCCTGAGGACAAACAAGAAACAGTTAAAATCTCGCTCCAGGGCAACGTCACTGGTGTGCGCTTGGCGGTCGCGCCACGACAACTAGAGATACTGCCAGACAACAACCCTACCGCCATTCTATGCCTTAGTTTTGACCACAGCAGGCATCCAGGCGCTCGCCGACGAGTGGCAGAACGCCGTTCTAACCGCCTGGACGTGAGCAAAGAAAACATCGCCAGCGACGAACAGCAACAACGCGACGCCACCTACTGGCAAAAATTAGCACTGTCGCTGCAGGTTATTACTCCTCCACAAGTACAAGCCGAACTGCTGCCACAGGACGACGGCTTGCAGCTGCGCGTGGCCTTCGAACCGGGTTACCAATTATCACCAGACAACAACGCTTTGCTAGTGCGGCTTGGTGAAAAAGTGTTGTTAAAAATCCCTCTACTGGCCAAATAACCTCGCCTCTTAGGCTGTCATTTAGCAGTATAGCCGCCATCCACCGGGATATTGCAGCCGGTCAGGTAGGCGGAAGCATCTGACGCTAAGAACACCAATATCCCTTGTAAATCGGTAGCATTGGCCATCCGCCCTAACATCGTATTAGCGCAATAATTCTTGACGAATTCCTCTGGCTGATGGTTGAAGAAGCCACCGGGATTAATGCAATTCACCCGTATTTGCCAAGGCCCGAGTTCACTGGCCGCCCAACGCGTGAAATTGACCATACCCCCCTTTTCATAAAAATATATCGGGGAGGCGGTCTTCATCTCAGTCCCACGATAATTCGTCGGATCAGGGCCTAACAGGCCCATATATGAGCCGATGTTAATGATTGAGCCAGATTTCTGTTTCTTCATCTGCTCTGCAGCCAAGCGGGTCAAGGCAAACAAGGCCGCGGCATTGATATGCAGGCTGCGATCAAAATCCTGCATCGGCAAATCCCAGGCAGACGTAGCGCAGCGAGTGACAGCATTATTGACCAATATATCTAGTCGGCCGGTGCGAGATACCACTTCCTGCACCACTTGTACAATCTGCTCCTCAGACTGCAAATCGAGTTCCAAAGCCGTTGCGCCATACTCTTGCGCGACGGACTGCAAATTAGCCATATTCCGGGAAGCGATAAAGGTATCAGCTCCGGCTTCAGCCAAAGCTGCCGTCAATTGGCGTCCGTACAAACCAGCACCACCGGTCAGCAATGCCGTCTTACCAGCCAACGAAAATGTATCCAAGACCTTTTTCATCTTAATCTCCTTTGTGGTTTGTCGGTCGGCCGAACTGAGTTGAATGCCTGCCAGCAGGATATTCAGGAATGAGCAATGTTTAATTTGGTCAAAATGACCTTGATTTTAGCCATAGTCACGGGTTTTAGGAGGATGGCATCAAAACCGCCCATTTTATGGCTCTGCGCCACGCCGGTATCTGCAGTCACGGCCACCACTCGCACCTCGCGCCATTGCGCTTGGGAATGAATCTTCTCCAACAACTCATAGCCATTCATTTCAGGCATCCAGATATCAGTAAAGACCACTTGTGGGACATTCTGCTGCATCTTGAGTAATGCCTCAGCCCCAGATTCAGACGCCTCGACAAAAACCGCTAATTTCCGCAACATTGCCAGCAAGACTTTCAGGTTCATTGAGACATCATCGACCAGCAAGGCCTTGATAGGGAAATAATCGCCAGAAGTAGCAATCTGCGTGACGACCTTTTCGGGCAACTGGTCTGACACAGCTACCCCTGGAAGTTGCAGAGTAAAAGTCGAGCCCTGGCCCAACACGCTCTGCAACGACAGCTTCCCTCCCATACAGTCAGCCAAGCGGCGAGAAATAGCCAAGCCTAGGCCAGTCCCTTTGAAGGCCCGGCTGTCACGCACCGCATCCTGTTGCACAAAAGGCGCAAAAACTTTCTCTTGTGCCTCTGCTTCGATACCGATACCGGTATCACTGACGCTGACAGACAATTGGCCGCTCTGGTCGGCATTTTTCTGGAAAGCCAGCGCTACCCGTACTCCTCCGTACTCCGTGAATTTGATAGCGTTCCCGAGCAAGTTAAAGAGTATTTGCCTCAGCCGCAGGCTATCGAGCTCCAATAGTGGCAAATCTTCGGGATAGTCGATATCCAGAGAGAGTCCCTTGCTCTTTGCCGATTGCCAGAAAACTGCCCGCAGTTCTTCCACAAACTCCGGGACATCGGTTACTTGCGGCACAATGACCATTTGCTCCGCTTCGATTTTAGAGAGGTCAAGGATATCATTGATCAATCCCAACAGCGCATTGCCGGCCAAGTTGATACTGGAAACACAATCCTGATATTCTTCTTCCGTCAAGTCACCGTGCTGCAACAATTCACTAAAGCCAATGACTGCGTTCAATGGCGTTCTGATTTCGTGGCTCATAGCCGCCAGAAAAAAGCTCTTCGCTGCGTTAGCATTCTGAGCGTCAAGCAGCGCTTGTTCCAAACGCATATGATTGCGTTTGCGCTGCAAGATGATTTCCACGATATGTGAGGCCGCCCTGAGCAGCTGTCGCTCCTGAGCGGTCAACTTGTGGTTGTTTTCCTCATAGGTCACAAGTAGACCACCCCAGAGCTTGCCAGAAAAGAAAATTCCGCTAGCATACAGCGATTTGACCTCCAATCCGTGCAACCAATCCATCTCCGTGAGATCGAACAACGGGAGATTGTTCTCGGTAGTATCGGCATTATAAGCCAAGATTTCCCGATCACATAAATGCTGGAACCAAGTTTTTTCTCGGGGGATTTCTCTCACTTTCAGGAATGGCAAATCAAGAGGCTGTTCATTACTGCAATGTTCATAAACCAGTAACATCTCGTCGGCCTCATCATCACAAATCATAATATTGCACCGACTAGCCCGCAGATGTTCACAAAAAGAGCGCAGGACCTTCTGGATGGAGGTGTCGTCGTCATCATCAACCATCAAATAGGCCAAGCACGACGTAATCACCTGCTGTTGCTTGATGTATCCGTG
>CAZUCG010000188.1:0-5817 GCA_964619145.1 uncultured Lentisphaeraceae bacterium
TGCTCTGAGCGACGCGGAGGCCGAAAATATGCCCGCTACAGAAATTGCTGGCGCTGCCCGCAGATGAATCTAGCTGCCGCGGAGCTTCCCAGCGCGAGAAATGAAAATTATGGCGAAATAATCTCTGGCGACAGACATCTCACCTTGTTTTTTGCTGTCTGACAATTATCTTATGAGGCAAATGATTGCTTTGTTTTCGGATATATTAGCAAGGATAAATTATGCGCTGTGATTTTCAGGACGCCTACGCCGAATACTCAAATGAAAAATTGATTGTCGGCAATGCTGTTTTTCGGCGAGAATTATCTCTGGTTGGCGCTGTCCCCCGGACCGTCTCACTGCAGGACGCCAATGGCCGGGAATACGCCTCAGCGGCCAAGAAAGAGCCAGATTTTTATTTTGTCGGCCTAGTCAGGCCGAATCTTGAGACTAACGCCTGGCAAATCCGCAGCGTGGCGGCTGATATCGACGAGGGGACGCTGTTCGACTCAGCGCATTTGCATATCGTCTTGGAACTCTATGAGCCTGGGCAGCAGGTGCTCCTTACCCGCGAATTCTTTGTCTATCCCGGACTAGCGGCACACGGAATGCGCAATTCGCTGCATTCGGCGGTAATGCCCAACTGCTACTGGAGTAGCCGCGAGGAATTATCGCGCAATGGTTACGGCAATGCTACCCGGCATACTATCAGACACCTCGAGAGCTGCGGCGACTCCCTGACTCTCGCCGATGACCTGAGGGTCCGCGAATGCGTGGCTTTCACTGCCCGGACAGATTATTATGACGACTTGGTACAGCGGCAGCAAATCAACGCTGAGACAGAGCTGAATGGTAACCTCTGCTTTGCGCAAAGCGATGCAGGACACGGGCTGTTCTATTTACAGGAAGCGCCGCCGAGCGCCGAGCGAAGAGACTTCGAGCCGTATGATTTCCGCCGTGAGGGGCAGGATTTGCTGTCCTGCAACTGGGGCATACCGCCCTGGGAAGTGCGCCCGCAGACTTTGACCGGTTATCGGCACGTGCTGGGAGTCTATGCCGCCGGCAGCGACCCGTCGCGGCTACTGCGAGAATACCTGGGCCGGCGTTTCCCGCTGTCAGACAAACACTGTGGCAGTTTGGTCAATCCCTGGGGCTGTGGGAAATTTCCCACCTTGGTCAGCGAAGAATTCCTGCAGCAGGAATTCCGGGCGACGGCTGATTGCGGCGCCGATTATTATCAAATTGATGATTCCTGGCAAGAAGGCAATAGCTTGGGGGTGTTGGTCCACGGCAACCATCGACTTGGCAAGCAGTTCTGGGAAGTCTCGCAGCAACGCCTCGGTGGTACACTGGACAACGTGATTGCGGTCGCCCGCGAAGTCGGTGTCAAACCGGCCTTATGGTTCGCGCCATCCAGTAATCAGGAATATCGCGATTACGAGGAATTCAGTGGCATACTGCTAGATTTTTATCAGCGCTACGGCATTGACTTATTCAAGATCGATGGCGTGTTGACTCGCACTCACGAGTCAGAACGCAATCTCGAGACCATACTACGCACTGCCCGAAAAAAAACTGACGGTGCCATATATTGCAATATGGATACCACCAATGGCCAACGACCGGGCTATTTCCAGTTCCTCGAATATGGCACCATCTTCCTGGAAAACCGCTACGTCTGTCATAAGTGGGGCCGCGGATACCACCCGGAAAAATTACTAAAGAGCCTCTGGCAGCTCTCGCATTGGTTGCGTCTGCAGACCCTACAGGTAGAAATTCCGAATCCCGGCGATGTCAACGAGGAGTTCTACGCCAACTACCCGCACGGTGACCCGCGCCAGTATCCTTTGCAGTACTGGCAGATGCTGGCGATGTTCGCTAATCCGCTACTCTGGTTCGCACCGTCGCTGGCGAAAATCGAAACGAGGCGAGAATTCAAGGCTATGTTGAGCCTGTACCGGCAGTATCGGCCCGAGATCTTCGCCGGACAAATCGTGCCGGTCGGCCAAGAGCCGAACGGGCAGGCCATCAGCGGCTTCCTGACAGATACTGGCTTCTTGCTCGTGTTCCGCGAAAAAGGCTGCTCAGAAGAGCAGGCCACACTCGATATCCCCATTGGGAACTGGCAATTATTGGCTGGACAGGCAGAAGTCGAGGGCCAAATTGTCCGCTTAGCGGATTGCCCCGGCTGTGCTTGGTTGCGTTGTCTCTAACAGCAATACTCTGAGCAGGCAGAAAGACATTATGACAAAAAAAACTACGGCTATGCCTCCGGTTATGATTTTATGCGGCGGCAAGGGCACACGGCTGCAGGAAGTCACTGAGCTCCTGCCCAAGCCAATGGTGCAAATCGGTGAACAACCCATCATCTGGCATATTATGCGCACCTATGCCGCCTTCGGAGTCCGGCGCTTCATACTCTGCTTGGGCTATAAGCGCGAGGCGTTTGTTGACTTCTTTGTCAATTACCACTTGCGAGTGTCGGATGCCACCATTACCCTGGGCCATCATACTAGCATCGATTTCCACGACGATGTCGCCGAAGCCGATTGGCAGGTCACCTTGGCCGCTACCGGCTTGGAGACAAAAACTGCCCAGCGTATCGCCAGGGCCGCGAAATATCTCGCCCCCGAGGATGAGCATTTTTTCCTGACCTACGGCGATGGCGTCAGTGATGTCGATATCAAGGCCTGCTGGCAAGAGCATCTGCGCCAAGGCGCCTTGGCGACCGTGACCGCAGTGCATCCGGCCGCGCGCTTCGGCGAAATGCAAATCGCTGATGGTCTGGTCACCCGCTTCGATGAGAAGCCTAGCAAACCATCGGGCTATGTAAATGGCGGATTTATGGTCTTGCAGCGAAAATTTCTCAATCAGTACATCTCTATTGAGCGTGATGAGTTTTTAGAAGGCGCCCCGTTGGTCGCCGCTGTCGCCAATCGCGATGTGCGAGTTTTTTATCACGAGGGATTCTGGCAGTGTATGGATACGCCCCGGGAATTTACTTTGCTGAACCAACTCTGGAATGACGGTAAAGCACCCTGGACAAAATTTTGGCACCCAACAGCAGAGGAAAAATGAACCCAGATTGGCAACAGAAATGGCTGTCGGCTATCGGTCAGCCCACGAACTATAATTTTGAGCATACCCTGACTTTGCAGGAGAAATTCAGCACTGCTGATTTCGCTGGCGAGGTCTATCTGCAAGCTAATGCACCAGGCGGGCGGCAGCAGAAATTGCTCTTGCTGCTGCCCAAGGGCGTCACTTTCCCCTGCCCAGGCGTGGTGGTGCCATTCTACTACCCCGATCTTGAGGCGGGCTATGATTTGCAAAGTAAGGAGAAGCTCGACCAGTCGCAGGCGCGAGCGCTGCAACTGGTGCGCAGAGGCTACGTGGTGGCCACAGCCGAGGCCTATTACCTGACCTACGTCAATAGCGATCTTCCCAAGAAGGGCTTCGACCGCTGGCACTTGGCGGCAGAAGCACTATTGCACGACCACCCGCAGTGGACTGGCGTGGGAAAACTCGTTGCCGATACCAAGTTGATTATCGATGTCCTCGCGGCTGACCCGCGCTGCCAGGCCGATAAAATCGGCATCTGCGGACATTCTTTGGGCGGGAAGATGGCTTTTTACACTGGCTGCCTAGATAAGCGGATTAAGGCCATTCTGGCCAGTGATTTCGGCATCGGTTGGGATCAGACCAACTGGCAGGATATCTGGTATTGGGGCAGCAAGCTCGAACAGTTGATTGCCGACGGAATGGACCACAGCCAGCTGCTCGATATCGGCGACAAGCCAATGCTGCTCTTGGCCGGGCAGTTTGATAATGAGGACAGCAGGAAATACCTGAACCGCATAGCAAGGATATTCAACCACGCGAGCGGACATCAACCGACCCCCGAAGCACTCGAGCAGGGATTCCGCTTCCTCGACGAATACCTGAAGGGCCGTTGAGGTATCAGTTGGCTTGGATTTAGCGAAAACACCTGGCGGCACTTAGACACTATTCGTGATCAAGCACCGCCAGTTTCTTTGTATTATGAACAGAATCAGCACAGCTATTCTCTGCCTTGAATAATGGGACGATGAGGGAAAATATTGATTATTCGGAGAGTTCGGGCAGGCCGAGTTCTGCTTTCCAGGCTTGCCAGAAAGGGAAACGGGTGAGCAATTCGGCATATTTCCCCGCATAGAGGCGATATTTTTCAGTGTCTTCGAGTTTTTGGCAGCAGAGAGCCGCAAAATAGTAGGCGAAAGCGTGCGTGTCGAGCACGGTGTTGATGATTCGTTCAAAGATGGTCAAAGCTCCAGCGAAATTGCCGCTGCGCATATCATAATTGTTGAGGAAGTTCAGGCGCAGATTCATTTCATAGACCTTGTGTTCGATATACTCCGGATCGAAATCGGGGGTTCGGATGACACATTTTTTGAAGTCCATAACGAAGGGGTCCGGAGTGGTGAAATAGTCGTTTGCAGCGCAGATGTCCCATAGTTCACTGCCCGGAAGAGGAGCGGTGACGAAGCATTGGAACCAGTTGATGTCGGTCTGCAGCAAATAGCGGACGCCAGCTTCAATCGAATCGGGGGTTTCTCCAGGTAGACCAATCAGGATATTGCAGACAGCTAGGATGCCGACCCGGTGGAGAGCAGCCACCGCCTTTTTGGCCATGGCCAGGGTGCCCGGCTTACGCATAATCGTGCGCAGGGTATTCTCAGTACCGCTTTCCATAGTGATATTGACTTCACGGATGCCGGCACGAGCCATAGCGGCGGCGACCTCGTCATCTAATGAAAAAAAGGCCGGCGTCGGGATTTCCGCCCGCAGTTTGTTTGCGCTGACGAAGTCAAGAATCTCGATCGCCCGTTTTTTGTCAACCAAGAAGTGATCATCGTAAAACACAAAGCGGGTGATGCCATACTTCCGGTTGTAATGGAGAATATCCTGCTTGATTCGCTCCGTGCTGTAAGCACGCACCTGATGGCCATGCACATTCTGAGAAGCGCAGAAAACACAGTGGTACGGACAGCCACGGGTGGAAAAAATGAAAATCTCCCTCAATTCGGCCAGCGATTCAATAACAAAGAAATAGCGACTGGAATTGAAGTAGGCATCAGGAAAAACTAGCATACTGAAGTCGAATGGCGGAATCTCATCAAGATTTTGGACTAGCTCTCGGGCGGGGGTGAAAGCAGGATTTTTTAGCATTTTTTGCGGGGTAGCCCAGCTGTCGGATTTTTGCAGGTAGGCGAGTGCTTCGCCTTTTTGCCAGGCCAGGCAGAGTTCCAGGACGGGTATTTCCCCTTCGCCCCCGCAGATGGCATCGAAGCCGATGCCATCGTCGAAGACCCGCTTGAAGATCGCTGCGGTCAAGTGCCCGCCACCGATCATCAAGGCGTCCGGACAGCGCTGGCGCCAGAAGTGGACGAATGCTCCGAGGTCACGGTAGTTGCTGCAGAATAAGGTTGAGACGGCGATGAGGTCGGGTTGAAAGTCGCTGACCGCATCAGCGCAATGCTTGAAAAACATTGTTTGAGTAATGTTGACGAAGCTATCGATTTCGCCTTCGGCAATTTGCCCCATAACGACATTGCAGTCCAGGATGCGGATCTGGGCCTCGGGTAGGAAGCGGCAGACATAAGCGGCGATCGATAATAGGCCGCTGGGATAGACATAATCGATTTTTTTGATATTGCCTTTCCGGTTGAGTTTATTCAACCAAGGAGACTGATTTGCCGTGGTAATAACCTCAAATGCTTCGTTGGTCGGAAAAAGTAGGAGCAGTTTCATTTTTTTCTCATACCTGAATCCGTGAAGTAAAAATCGCATCGTCATTTTTAC
>CAZUCG010000189.1:0-5814 GCA_964619145.1 uncultured Lentisphaeraceae bacterium
GGGGCTACGATGAAACCGCCCTTTCAGGGCTAAAAAACAGGAAAAACCGCGCTTTTTTGCTAAACTATGCAAATTTTGCTATCGCTATGGGATGTCTGTGTCAGAACTTCAACTGTTTTTTAGCTTAAGTTAGCGCCAATAGGCGAGGACGGCGGCGTTACATCCGACGGCGAGGACGGCATCGTTGCAGCCGACGGCGAGGACGGCGGCGTTACATCCGACGGCGAGGACGGCAACGTTGCAGCCGAGGGCGTTACTGCCAGTATGGCAAAAATCATTAAATATAATATCTCGACTTGAAAAGTGCTTTACAAAAAGTAACGTATGGCTGAGCCTCTGTTTGCCTTATTCCCAAGAACTTTTCACCCTGAAGTGGCCAGTGGCATTTAACCGCTGAAAGTAGGTCTATGCGATATCTAAAAACAGCCATTTTTGAACAAGTCCTTGGTTCCACTAAACGTTTGGCAGTACCCATCATGAGCGCTCCAGGCATTGAGTTGCTGGCGCTAGATGCAGATGCTGTTTACCGAAATCCGGACCTGCAGTTTCAGTGCATTGCTGCACTGGCGGAGCGTTTTCCGGCGGACCTGCTGGTGACTTTTATGGATTTGACGGTTGAGGCAGAGGCTTTTGGCTGTAGAGTGCAATATTCCGGAACGGGCATCCCCGACTTGTCAGGGAAGCTGCTACCTGATGCCGCCGCTTGCAAAGACCTGCCGGTTCCCGCAGTTGGCAGCGCTCGAACTGCTCAGGTGCTCAGTTGTGCTGAAAAGTGCGCGGCCGCATTACCGCGACCAGTACTGGCCGGTATGATCGGCCCCTTTTCCCTGTCCTGCCGCCTCGTTGGAATGACAGAAATGCTGATGCTATCCATCGAGGAACCGGCCTTGGCGCACCTGCTACTGCATAAGTCCACTCAATTCTGCAGTCAGTATCTGCAGGCCATCAAAGGCACTGGCGTGGCTGGTGTCATAATCGCCGAACCCGCAGCCGGCCTGGTTTCGCCTGCGATGTGTCAGGAATTCGCCGCGGATTATCTGGGTGAGATGATAGCTACAGTACAGGATGACGAATTTTTGATTATCCTGCATAACTGCGGCAAAACCGACAAGCAAATTACTCAGCTTCTTGCAACTGGTGCTGATGGCCTGCATCTCGGCAATGCCGTTGATATCCTCACTATTCTGCCACAGGTGCCGGAGAACCGACTGGTGCTGGGCAATCTGGACCCGGTCGGCATTCTGAAAAATGCCTACCCGGACGACATTTACCGCGAGACCTTGGCACTTTTGCAGAAAACCTCAACCTGGCCCCATTTCGTCCTCTCGACCGGTTGTGATCTGCCCCGGGAAGTCAAGGTCGCCAATCTAGATGCTTTTTTTCAGGCCCGTACTGACTACAACCGTCAGGTCCCAGCCTGAGGCTGATTTTGCTTTACAAACGTAGTCTCTGCCCACAAAATTGAGTTAGCTAGCAGAGTGGAATTGTCTACTACAAGGAGCCCAGCCCTCAATGAGTAAATTATCTAGTCGAGAACGCATTGCCCGCCAGCTGCAACATCTGCCAGTTGACCGCATTGGAGTCGGAGAATCTTTCTGGAATCATACGTTGCGGCGCTGGGAACTGCAAGGCAAAATTCCTGCCAACAGCAACCCCAGCGAACATTTCGCTTTGGACATCCAACTTTGCGGCCCCTGCAATATGCGCATTGACCCTCTGGCTCAGGATCGTCTTATCAGTGAAGACGAAGACACTGTAACTATGCTTGACGGCAATGGCGCTACTATGCGGCGACATAAAAAGCACGACTCCACTCCGGAACATATCGACTTCGCCATCCAAGAACGAGCACAATGGCTGGAACTGGCCAAGCCCTTCCTGACTGCCGACGCCCAAAAACGCCTGGATTTCACAGCTTACCGGGAAGCCCGGCGGCTAGCGGCTGAACAGGGGCTCTTCTTCTGTTGGGCCGGCGTGAATGTTTTTGAATTGCTGCACCCGATCTGCGGCCATCAGAATTTGCTGTTGGGGATGGCTCTGGACCCAGATTGGATTAGTGATATGACCAACACTTATTCCGATCTGATCCTGCAACTGCAAGAAGAACTTTTCGCGGCGGAGGGCAAGCCGGATGGCATTTGGTACTGGGAGGATATGGGTTTCAAGGGCCGTCCTTTTATGTCACCGGAGATGTATCAACAGTTGATTATGCCTGCTCACAAAAAAACAATTGCCTTCGCTCATTCGCAAGGACTACCGGTGATTATGCACTCCTGCGGCTTTGTTGAACCTCTGTTGCCGTATATGCTGGAAGCCGGCATTGACGCATTGCAGGCGATGGAAGTCAAAGCCGGGATGGACCTACTACGCATCTATCAGCAATACGGCGAAAAAATCGCTCTGATTGGCGGCTTGGATGTGCGCCCAATCGCCAATAATGACCTGCCGGGCATCAAACGGGAATTGGAAAGCAAAATACCGTTTGTCAAACAGCACAATGCCTTCATCCTGCATTCAGATCACTCCATCCCGGAATCCAGCGAATATGAGACATATCTGTATTTTAAGGAAACCGGCCTAAAACTAGGAACTTATTAGTATGCCACGACAACCTCTGATACTCGATTTCCTGGCTGGCAAACGGCCGGACTGCCTGCCTTTTATGCCGATTTTTATGCGCTTCGCCGCCCGTTTCAGTAGAGTCTCTTACCGCGACTTCTGCCTAGATGTCAAGGCGCACTGCCAGGCGAACTTGCAAACCGCAGAAGCTTTTGCTTCTGACTGGGTCAATGTGATGAGCGACCCCTACGCGGAAAGCGAGGCCTTCGGCGCCGTCATCAACTATCCGGAAGACGGCCTTCCACAAGAATCGAGACGCGCCCTGAACTCACTTGAAGATTTCCCTGAAATTACCCCCGCGGATTTTCTGGCCAGCCCTCGCATTGCCGCCAGAATTGAGCAGGTCGCATTTTTTCGCCAGTACAGTCCGGAACATCTTTTGATTTGTGGCTGGGTCGAGGGGCCACTGGCTGAATACTGCAACCTGCGGGGAATGAGCGACGGCTTCCTGGACCTCTATGATCAGCCCGAAAAAGTCCAGCAGATCATTGACAAAGCTATGACCCTGACCCTGCATCTTGTCGAACAACAAATTCAGGCCGGGGCGCATTGCATCGGTATCGGCGATGCAGCCTGCTCACAATGCGGCCAGGAATTTTACCGGAAATTCGCCTTCCCTTGGGAAAAAAGACTACTCGAACACATTCATCAACTCGGGGCCATTGGCAAACTGCATATCTGCGGCAACACTACCGCGATTCTGCCCGAGATGATTGCAACCGCTGCCGATATTGTCGATATCGATCACCTGGTAAGCGATATGACACCCTTTGTGCCGCTGTTGGCACCACACCAAGTGCTCTGCGGCAATATTGACCCCGTCAGCATTATCCAGAACAAGGAACCGGCACAGATTAAAGAGGCAGTCAAATCCGTTCTGGCCCAAGTCCCCGGAAGGCTGATTCTCTCCGGTGGCTGTGAAATCACCCCGGATACCAGGCCAGAAAATATCCAAGCGCTGGCAGAACTGACCCACCGCTGAAACGTTTGCCCATTTCCACAAACTATGGCAGTATAACGAGACAGTTCCCGACCGACAAAAATTATCATCTTGTCTAACTACACGCTAAAATAGTATGCTCACTTGCTTCGATGTCTAGATGTGGCAAGAGCATCACTGCTTGTTATTACAAAAATTATATTTGTAACAATTTATTAGACGACTATATTATGTTTTCAGCACTATTGTTGTCTTGGAATAATTATTTGCGAGCAGAAAAGATATGCGGGATTCTTTCACCTTAATTGAGTTACTGGTCGTAATTGCCATTATTGCGGTCTTGGCCTCGTTGCTGTTACCTGCTCTTGGTAGGGCCCAGGCTAAAGCCCGCTCCATCAGCTGCCTGGGGAATTTAAGACAGCTCGGTTTAGCCTATTTCAATTATTCCAGCGACTGGCATTGCACGCCTCCGGTCAGTGCTTCTGGCCTGCGCTGGGTAGACCTCCTCGCTCCAGACGTCGCCGGTAAGAGTGCTAAAAGTACTGGCAATGTGTTTGTTTGTCCGTTGGACAAGCGTGCGGACGACAAGAAGGTAGTTTATGGCAGCAGCGATATCAACAAATTAAGTTATGGTCTCAATCAGTGTTATTCACCCGGGCAGACAGCGAAGTCTCACAAATTATGGTACGGCATCAATGTCAGCCTTATCCGCAGTCCGACAGAATTTATTTCTTTGGCTGATGCTGGCTCGTATTATATCGGCACCACAATAGCGGCAGCAATCATCGGGCAAAACAATGGCGAAGCCGCAGTCACTGCCGGTTTCTGCAAATATCTATCCTTACGACACCACGGGCAGTCACAAGAATTTAATGCCGCTTTTGCTGACGGGCATGCGGCCGGGCAAAAATTTCCCTCTGTGCCATACCGCTATTGGGATTTTTTAAATCGCTGGGATGGCAGTTTCTGATGCTTAAAATACTCTTGCTTTGTTTGTCGCTGTTTTGGCTTGGCTGTGCACCGACATCATCGCCGAGACACTCACCGCCAGAGCGGATTTTATCGCTCTCCGCCGCCGCGACATATATTCTTCTTCAGTTGGAGAATCCCCCAGCTGCCATTGATGAATTCGGTCGCCTCGCCGCCGGCGAAGCGACGCTGCCGGTAATTGGCAAGGGCAGTGCCATCTCACAAGAAAAAATTACTGAGCTGCGAATTGACTGCGCAATCTTGTGGTATTATCAGGCTGATGCCGCCAGAGACTTCCAGACTAGAGGCCTGCAGGTGGAAATCATCCCACCGCTGCGTCTGGAGAATTACCCGGCCTTGCTGCAGCAGCTAGGCCAGCTAACCGGCAGGACAGCCGTTGCCGAACAACTGCAAACGGCGTTTCGCGAGCAATTACAGCAAGTGACCGCAGCAACTGCAACCTCGCCTACACCAGTCTGTTTCGAACTCTATACCCACGGAAAAATTGCCGGCGAGCAGAGTTATCTCGGTGATTTGCTGCGGGCGGCTGGCGGGCGCAGCATTCAGGCCGGCAAAAGTGGCCTGCTTAGCACTGAACGTATTATCGAGCAAGCCCCCGAAGTCATTTTTTTCGTAGAAGGCTTCGGCGAGGTCGAGGAATTATCAACTCGGACTGCGTTTGCCAACACCCCAGCAGGACAACAAATACGCATCTATGGTGTCCCTCGCCAGCTGATAATTGAAGGCATTGCGCCGGTCGAAGCTATAACTTACTTGAAAAATAAAATCTCCAACCAATAATCGCCATTTACTGAGGACTTAAGATGCCTTTCTATCGCATTACCAGAAATGAAAAATACGACTTCGCCACTCTCCATAATTGGGGCTGTACTTTTCAATGCCCATATTGCAGCTATAAGTTACGCAGCGGCGCAGAGGGACGGCCAGGCTTCGCTGAACCTAAACCAACAAAATTTCTGACTACTGCTGAGCAGAAAGATGCGCTGCGGCGAGTGCATCCCAGTAAAGTCTACTTTATGGGCGGAGAGCCGACTGTGGCGACCGAACTAGAAGAAATGCTGTCTTTTGCCAAGAACGACCTCGGGGCCCAGACCAAGCTGGGGCACACAAATGGCAGCCGCCTGCCATTACCGTTCCTTGATGGCGCGAATGTGGGCTTCAAAGCCTTTAGCGAGGCACTACATCAGCAAATCACCGGCCGGCCCAAAGCACTGATTTACGATAACTTCGCCAAGGCTTATGACAGTGGCTTGCAAATGGCCGCC
>CAZUCG010000190.1:0-5807 GCA_964619145.1 uncultured Lentisphaeraceae bacterium
GCACGGCAGTCATAATATCGGTGCCACCAATGTTCGCCGAGTGTTGGGAAGCGATTGGGGAATTGTCTGCTTTGCCTTGGATTTTCTGAAAGGGCTGATGCCGGTGATTTACCTTGGCGCGGTTCTAGGGGGGCAGTGGTGTGTTGGTTTTGAGTGGGGGGAGATCTTTGCTGTAGTGGGGACGGTGTTAGGACACGTCTTTCCTTGGACCTTGAAATTCAAAGGTGGCAAAGGTGTGGCGACTAGTCTGGGCGCAGTTCTGGGGGTGGTCTTTTGGCCAGTGCTGTGTTGCGCAGTAGTCTGGTATCTCACCTTCTTGAAAACTCGCATTGTGGCACTGGCCAGCATTGCGGCCGCCGTGGCAATGCCGGTAGTGGGGCTGTTTATGTATTTTTTCCAGATTGGCCGGATACACGGCCCGGCTGTCATTCTAATGCTCATTTTGGGCGGTTTGATTATCTATCGGCACAAGGACAATATCTTACGGATGCGCGAAGGCCGAGAGAACAGTTTCCAAAAGGCTCGCCATTTACAGGCCAGAAAATCGGCAAGATGAAAACCCTGCTAATCTTAGTGTCCTGCTGGTGTCTCGGCTTGGCAGCCGCAGAGCCGCGCTTGCCTTTTGCTGCTAAATGCCTGGAGAATGGCGACATCGCTTTTGCCGGTGCGGTGGTGCGGGTGGCAGCCAAAGAGCTGGCCTTGCCCTGCAAATTTGTCTTGACTGAGGGCGCCTTGGAGGTTATCGTCTGTCGACCTGACGGTCGGATGCACGAGACGCTGTTGTGTTGTGAGGTCCTAGCCGTGCAAGTGCAGGCAATGCTGTACTTGCTTGGTGCTGAAAATGGCGCCAGATTATCAGGCGGGCAGGAGAAGCAGGGCGATCTTTGCGACCTCTTTATCGAATGGCAGGACGAGCAGGGCAAGCAATGGCGTGAGCCGTTGGAAAAATGGCTTATCGACACCCGAACTGGCAATAATCTGCAGGCTACGGGCTGGGTTTTTGTCGGTTCTTCAGTACAGGATGGAGTTTTTGCGGCAGATGCCGAGGGCAATATCGTGGTCAATTACTCGGTCGGAGCCACTGTGCTGGATAGCAGCGACCCCGGCAGCGTAGAGGATACCATCCACATTGTGGATGGTAGTAAGAGCCGTCCTCCGGCGGGGACAGCGGTGGTATTGGTGATCAAGCCACGCGAAAAATGATTTTCTGGCATTTGCCTGGGTTAATTGATTTACACGGAATATTCTTCCATTTGAGAAGGAAAGAGTCACCTTATGAAGAACGGTAAATTTGGTTTTGGGATTATCGGTTGTGGTAATATTGCTGGCAGTCATCTGAATGCGATCAAGTCTTGCCCTGAGGCAGAACTAGTGGCGGCTTGCGATATCGACGAAGCGAAAGGGCAGAAATTTGCGGCGGCGAATGGCAAGGTCAATTTTTATCTTGACTACAACCAGATGGTCAAAGACCCGGCTGTGGATGTGGTCTGCATTTGTACTCCATCTGGCCTACACGGCGATGGAGTCATCGCCGCCGCCCAAGCTAGGAAGCATATCTTCTGTGAGAAACCTCTCGACATCGCCTATGACCGGATGTGCCAGATGACCGAGGCAGTTGACAAGGCTAAAGTCAAGATGGGCTGTGTCTTTCAAGGGCGGACTCACGCGGATACCAGCAAAGCTCGTGAAGCCATCAAGTCTGGGCTTTTAGGCAGAATGACTCTCGGCGATGCCTTGATGAAGTATTATCGCTCCAGAGATTATTATGCCAGTGCCGGCTGGCGTGGCACGTGGGCTCTCGATGGTGGCGGCGCACTGATGAACCAGGGTGTGCACGGCATAGATTTGCTGATGTGGACTATGAATTCTGAGGTCGAGCAAGTTTTTGCCCGGATGGACCATCTGGTGCGTGATATCGAGGTCGAGGATACCTGCGTAGCTAGCCTGCTGTTCAAAAATGGCGCTATGGGTGCATTGGTCGGCACGACATCTTGCAACCCCGGTGAACAACGGCGCATCGAGCTGCACGGCGATGTAGGGACGATTTGCATCACCGAGAGTAAAATTTCGCGCTGGGCGTTGACTGAGGAGCCGGATGGCCTAGCTAAAGATCAGGAGCTTGCTGTTCCGGCTGGGGATGACTCGTCAGCGGTGAATGATCCGGCTAATATTGGCTTGATTGGTCATCCGTTCTTGCTCAATGATTTAGTACAGTCCATCAAGGAAGATCGTGAGCCTTATATCGTCGGCCGCAGCGCGCGCAAAGCTGTGGATTTGATCTTAGCGATTTACGAATCTGCCAAGACTGGCCGGGATGTCACCGTCAAGTATGGTGACTAGGCACTCGATTTGTTGAGATTATTTCGCCGTTTGACAAAGGGAAGAAGCAATGCGAAACAAAGCCAATGATTTTTCTCCGTTGATTGTGTTGTTGCTGGTCTGTCTGTTGCTGCCGGGTGGACTACTGCGTGGGCAGATGCCTCCAGAAGCCACCTCAGTCATTAAAAATGGCCGTTTCAACTCTCCGACTGCTTCCACGCAGCATTGGTCAGTGCGCAGTTCGGGATTAGGTAGCCTGCGGGTGTTGCCTGCTGCGACGGCGGAAGAATCGAATATAATGACTGCAGTCATCAAACAGACTTCAGCTCGACCTTGGTCAGTAGAGTTGCTGCAAGTGCTCGATTATGAGGTCGAGCGCGGTTCGACGCTACATATTAATTTTGACTATAAGTTGACGGCGGGCTATTGTTTTCATTTTTATTGGCAAGTCGAGGCTTCGCCGTGGCCGAAGTTGTTGTCATTGCGGATCACCGAGCCGGCTGATACTTGGCATCGTTTGCATGTGGCGGTGCCGATACACGAAGCGTACACGGCCGGTCAGACGGCATTTTCCTTCCATTTGGCGGAGAAGGTCGGCACGTTGGAGCTGCGTGACATCAGTGCCACGCTTTATCCGCCCGGCTTTGATCCAGAGACCTTGCCCAGCAATGTCAGTCCGGTATTGGGCGGAGATTTCTATGACAACGACTGGCGTGAGCTGGTGATGCGCAAGATCGAGAAGAACCGGCGCGCTCATTTGACCGTTCAGGTCAAAAATATTGACCAAGCGGTTGCTGATGCCAAGGTCAGTATCAGGCAATTGAGTTCAAGCTTGGCCGTTGGTGTGGAGGCCTCTGCTGCGTTATTAATGCCTGATATTTTATCGCGTCGGGAATTGTCTGATTTGCGTAAGCGGGTGGAGCCATACAAGGAATCTTGGTCTCAGTATCGGCATCTGACACTGGAGAACCCGGTTTTTTCTTTTGTCTCTTTTTATGATGGGTTTACCTGGCGTGATAACGCCAGCTGGGGTGGTAAGATCGACCAGAAGTTGGTCAAAGATACTTTAGCGGCAGGCAAATCTATCCGTGGACACGCTTTGTATGTGCCGGCTTATATGTTTGCGCCTACCGACTGTCGCAGTAAAAATCGCGATCAGCTGTGGGAGGCGCTGATGAAGCAGGTGGAGAAGATGGTCAAGCGCTTTTCCGGGCAGATTAAGTCTTGGGAAGTTCTGCACGCTGCCATCGAATACAATGAATTATATAATTTTATCGGTGTTGACAGTTTGGCAGAAGTCTTTAAAGTTGCTCAGAAGACGGACCCTGAATTAGGGCTGCTGGTCAGTGACCTGAATGCCCTGGGGGAAATTTCAGAAGTGCCGTTGAATGACCTGGCCGAGTTGCTGTCTTGGCTGAAGACGGAAGGAGTGGCAGTGCAGGGGCTAGTTTTGGGGGTGAATCTGAAGCGCCTGGATGTCGCTCCTCAGTCTATGGAAAAGCGCCTGGACCGTCTGCAGGATAAAGTCGGCTTGCCGGTGCATATTCGCAATTTGGCAGTCAGTGATGAGGACCCTGCTGAGCATTCCGATATGATTCGCGATTATATGCTGTTATTTTTTTCGCGTCCGGAAGTAGTTAGCTTGTCGTTGGGGGAACTCTGGGCGCCGGCTTTGATCAATGCTAGGATGGCGTTTTATGATGCGAATTTCCAGCCCAAGCCGGCTGCGAATATGCTGTTCAAATTGCTGACTGAGGACTGGCGGACAACTGCCGAGGGGCAGTCTGCTGAGGATGGCTCGCTGGAATTCACGCCTTATCTTGGCGAATATGAGATTACAGTCGAAAGCAATGGCCAGAAGATGCAGCAGAATTGCCTTCTGGCATCGCCTGGCCAAGTGCTGGAAGTGTTATTTGACTTGACTGCAGCTAAAGCCGACTGAAGAATGGCTGTTATTACCTTGTTATGAGGGCGATGTTTTTTAGCTGCTGCAAGACACGCTAAGGCCGGCACTAATTATTATGACTCCGAATTCGTGTCGTCGTCGTCGTCGTCATCATCGTCGTCGGGAGTCAGGATGGTGATTCCCTCGCCGATATTGAATTCTGCACTGTCGGCCATTTTGGGATCGAGGATCGGAATTACTTCCAGCGGATAATTGGCTGAGATGCTGGCTTCCAGGACATTGTCTGATTTTACTTTCCATTCGATGCTTATGCGGCCATACGGCGTAGGGATAGTGGCTTTCACCCAAGAGCAAGCATTAGGACAGGGATTGAATATTACCCGGGACATCCCCGGTTCAGCCGGTCGAATGCCCACTAGGTCGGAGATCAAAAAGGCGTTTGGCGACACGCCGTAGCCTTGGCATTTGCTGATGATGCGCAGGTTCTGATCTATACCTTCTGGATTAAATAATTCCCACCAGGTGACGGCCCCGGCTGAGAGCATTTTTCCCCAGTAGTAGCGGATGAATTTCAGGGCCCAAGTTGCTTTTCCCAAGGCGAAGGCCACTTCCAGCAAAAAGAACTTAAAATACGGGTTATTGTAATCGCCGCTATTGTAGAGTTCATACGGTGCTGAATCTGTGAAGAAAGTATTCCAGATGTGCTCATAATCTTGGGGCAAAGCGATGCCGCCATAAATGGCCAAGACATTGGTCTGCCAAGAGCAAGTTTTTGACATTTCGGCGTGGTGGTAGCTGTCCACAAAAACACCGTGTTCTTCGCACCAAGTCAGTTCCCGGACTTGGCGAGCGACTAATGCGGCGCGCTGATGGTATTCTTTGGCTAGCTCCAATTTATCGAGGGTGTGTGCCAATCTGGCGGCACAAATCAAGGCGTGGCAATAGATGGCATTGAGTCCGACGCAGATTCCCTGACAGTCTATGTCGTCATAGTCCAAGAAGCAGCGAATTCCGTACAGGTCGCACAAGTCTCCCAAGGGGCCATTGTGACGTACGGCTAAGTGGTCGTAATAATCGAGCAGTTTGACTAGATACGGGAACATCTCTTGCAGGAATTTGTTATCTCCGGTATACATAATATGGCGTTGCAGCCAGGCGATCCAGAGTAACGAAAAATCCGGGATGGTCTGAAAAAGTCCAGATGGGCTGACTGAGTTCAGCTCTCCAGTCTCCAATTGTGAGCGGGCAAAAGTCTCCAGTGAGCTAGCTGTCAACGCGAAGTCTCCGAAGAGGTGATAGGCGGCCCAGGATTGGATCATCGCATCGGGGATGCATTGTGCCTGATCCTTGGTTGGCGAGTCCATGAAAACTCTTTGCACGGTTGTTGTCAGGGTGTTGACTCCCAGTTTCCAGATGGCCTCCAGTTGCGGCAGTGAGCAGGCGAAGTTGCTGCTGGTGGTTCTTTCCATCACCTCATGGCAGGCTCCCACCTGGTTGATGACCAGTTCATTTTGCACTGCTCTGGCGACCACCATATAGTAGCGAAAGCCTTTAGGCAGGCTGGAGACCCAGCGTCGCTGCG
>CAZUCG010000191.1:0-5804 GCA_964619145.1 uncultured Lentisphaeraceae bacterium
TATCGCCAAAGCAGATTATTTTCATATCTTGATTGAATTTAGGGGTTGAGAGATGCTATAAAATTATGCCTATACAATACCCCCTTAAAGAAAATTTTCCAGAAAAGAGATATATAATAGCGCTCAAAAGGGAAGAGGTTTTTTTATTTTTATAATTTGGGGTTATGTTATTACAATGCGAACCGTTGTAGCTGGGCCGGCTTTTCACCGGATGCTGCAACTGCGGGGCCTAGACGCGGCAATCCTGATAAGCCGTGCCCGCAAATCTGCCGTTCTGTTGGCGGTCGCTTGCGACCGCCAGGGCTAGACGCGGCAATCCTGATAAGCCGTGCCCGCCTTAGATGCCTCTTTCTGCCCCTGAAAAGGTGCTTCTAAGCCTTGGAATAGGCCTTTTTAACATTATTTTTTTGTTAACCAATGACTTGCGTAGGTCTGACCCCAATAAACCCCAATACCACAAATTAAACCTGAGGAAAATCTGATGAAATTATTTGACTGCTTACCGGAAAAACTGACTCTGCAGCATATTTTCCCCGCCGCCAGTGCTCGGCAGGCTTGGGCGAAAATTCTCTGTAGCTCGCGCAACAAGCAGCTCTTCGCCTATCTGCTTAAGGACGCGGAGAGCATCTTGACGCGCGGCGTGCCGCCATTGCCGGCCTCACTGTTTATGGATTTCGTCCGGATCGGTAACCGAAGCGGTTATGAGAAATTATATTTCCAACGCCGGCACGAGCTCAGTCATCTGGTGCTGGCCGAGTGTGCTTCTTACCAAGGGCGGTTCTTGGATAAGATCATCGATTACCTTTGGGACATCGCGGCCGAGCCGACTTGGTGCCTGCCGGCACACGTCCGCGGCCATCGCGACGTGCTGCCGGATGAGGAGTTCCCGACCGTCGATCTCTTCGCCGCCGAAACGGGGATGATCCTGGCACTAGTTTTGGAGTTGCTCGGTGACGAGCTGGCTGCGCAATCGCAGTGCCTAGTCGATATCCTGCGTCGCAAAATCTTAGAACGGGTCATTGCTCCAGAAGAAATCTCGCCTTTCCCGTTCTGGTGGGATGAAGGGCGCAACAACTGGACGCCGTGGTGCTGCGCTAACTCTCTCGGCGCCGCCCGCGTGGTCTTGGCCAATGAGCCGGAGCGGTTGCGGAATTTGGCCCAGATGCTATGCCAATTCGTGGAGAATTATCTCGACAAGTATCCCAGCGATGGAGCCTGCAATGAAGGACCAGTGTATTGGACTGTCTCGCCAGGTGTCTTAACCGTCTTTCTGGAACAGTTGCTAGAATTGGGAGTCTCGGCAGAAAAAGTCTACGCCGATCCACGACTGAAAGCGATGGCGGAATTCATTGTCGATGCCAATCTGAGCGAAGATTACTTCGCCAGTTTTTCCGACAGCGCAACTAGGGTGCAATTGCCGTTGCAATTCTGCCAGCGATTGGGCGAGAGACTCGATTCGCAAAAATTAAAGTCTTTCGTGGCCATTCAGTTGCAATATCAAAATACCAACTTAGAAGGGCTAGAGAAAATCAGCCGCTGGCCGTTGTTCAACCTGCTGTCTTGGATCTTCTGGCTACCTGATAATTTAACTCCACTGCCTGGTGTACTCCCGCAAACGGAGGTAATTTACTACCCCGTGACCGAGCTAGTCTTCGCCAAAACTCCCGGGTTGGCTTTCGCCGCCAAAGGCGGTCACAACCACGAAAGTCATAACCACAACGACCTGGGGCAGTTCATCTTGATGCTGGAGAACAAGCCGATCGTGGTCGATTTTGGCTCCCCGGAATATTCCCGGGCCACTTTTTCCGAGAAACGCTTCGAAAGCATCATCACCAATTCCTTTGGTCATAACGTGCCGTCGTTCAATGGCCTGGGACAGTGCTTCGGACGTGAGTTTACTACCCGCGAGGTCGAATTTAAGCGCACCGAAAACGGCCTGCAGTTTTGTCTCGACTTAGCGCTTGCTTATCCAGAGGAATTGCAACTCGAGTATTGCCGCCGTAGATTGCAACTGGACTTGACACAGCAGTCCTTGCTAGTTGAGGATAGTTGGGCCAGCAAACGCGAACTTACTATACGTTTACCGCTCTTTTCTGCCGGGACCGCTACTCGTCTTGATGATGCGCAGCTCGCCTTACAGAATGGTAATACCAAGGCCAAAGTAACCGTGCTGACAAAAAATGCGACTTACCGCTGCGTAGCGTTTGTCCCCGAAGACCCGGTCGTGCGAGACCGCTGGCAGTGCGGATTGGCGAAAACAGAATTCGCCCTCGCAGCGGCGAAAAAAGGAACCCTGTGCTGGGAAATCCGCGGCTTGGGCGATAATTGAGGATAGCTTCTAAGATTCTGTCGGCCGGCTCTTTGCACGAGTGTTACCGCGGCGGGTATATTCGGCTGTCGGTAAAATCTGGGTCAGGACTGTCGCGGCACAACGCAAACCGAAGAGCGCGGGCAGATACGAGATGGTGCCTAACGGCCGCTTCTCGCCTGCGGCTTCAGCCTGCTCGGCCGTAAAGGCGCCATTGCTGAGTAATAATGGCAATTCCGGCGAATAGACTACCTGGATGCCGCGCAGGATGCCGAGACGGCGTAAATGCTTGCGCAAGATCTTGGCCAGTGGGCAGCCTTCTGTCTCACTGATGTCAGCGACCATTATCTCGCCAGCCAACAGCTTATTGGCGGAACCCATACTCGATATCACTGGCAGGCCCTGCCGCCCGCATAAGGTCAGTAAGGCCAGCTTCGCTTGACGTTCGTCAATAGCATCGATAATATATGTCCACGCTTGCCCTAAGAGCAGATCTGCGCAATTCTCCGGGCTGATGCGTAGCTGTAACGGCGTAATTTCTGCCGCTGGGGAGATATCCCGCAAGCGCTGCGCCAGCGCCTCGGCCTTGTTTTGGCCAAGGGTGCTATGCAAGGCCTGCAATTGCCGGTTCAAGTTGCTCGCTTTGATTTGGTCATAATCCACCAATGTCAGGTGCCCGATACCGCCGCGAATCAACGCCTCAGCCGCCCAGGACCCGACTCCGCCGACTCCGCAAAGCAGTACCCGCGCTTGCCAGAGTCGCTGGCAAGCATCTTGCCCGACTAGCAATTGTAGCCGGGAAAATGCTTCCTCAGCAGTGGTCATTGGTGTTCAAGGCTCAGGGTAATGCTCGGCTGGTCGCAGACTGATTTTGGGCCAAAGTACTGAATCGGCCCAGGATAGACGTAATCTACGCCCTTGCCCCAAGTGCTGCGCTGCGAGGCAAATTCCTTGAAGGGTGGGGCTGTCAGCTCGACCAGAGCCTTGCGGATGACCGGGACGTCCTTGTTGTGCCGACGCTCAATATTCATCATCATCGTCAGTGGGATGCCGCCAGCAATCCATTTCTCAGCGGGCAATGCGATATTGCGGACACTGGCCATATAACCAGTCTTGCCTGCGCCCAGCAATGCCGCCGTGGTGTAGCCTAGGCTGTAGCAGTAATCGGCATCAAAATTCGACGGCGCCGCACAACGGCCCTCATAACCGAAAAAATGCGCCAGGGTGCTGAATTTCACCTCTTCCGTCCGATCTGCATTGATGCACTTGAGTTCCTTTTCAATCATCTCAATAAGCAGCTTCTCGGTCTCGATCTTTGAGACTTGGACATTGCCGTGTGGGTCACGGTCACCCAATAATTGTTCTTTGATGCTATCCGGCAGTGAAGCGAAGACGGCCGCAGACTCTGGCGATAATTTCTCGGCTACGAAGGTGATTTTCGCGGTCATACCAGGCAAAGCTTCATAAAACTCGGTATTGCCAGCCAGCAGGTCATTCAGTTGGGCAATCAGCAGCTTAATCTCTGGAATGAACTCAATTAGGCCTTCAGGAATCAGCACTACGCCGAAATGCAAATCGTTGTCGGCCCGCTTGACTACTAGCTGAGTCAATTTCTGCACGATTTCTTGCAAGGAGGTTTTTTTCTCGGCGATCTCTTCCGAGATCAGGCAGGCGTTGGGGTGAGTCTGCAAGGCGCATTCCAGGGCGATATGGGAGGCGGAGCGACCCATTAACTTGATGAAATGCCAGTATTTACGGGCAGAGTTGGCATCGCGCATAATGTTACCAATCAGGCCCGAATAGACTTTCGTCGCGGTATCAAAACCGAAAGAGACCTCAATCCAGTCGTTCTTCAAGTCACCATCAATCGTCTTCGGACAGCCGATGACTTGGATGCCAGTCTTTTTGCTCAGGAGATATTGCCCTAAAGTGCAGGCGTTGGTGTTGGAATCGTCCCCGCCAATAATGACAATCGCGGTGATGCCCTGCGCTTTGCAGTTCGTCGCTACTTGAGCAAATTGTTGCTCAGTCTCCAGTTTTGTGCGGCCGGAACAAATCATATCGAAACCACCAGTGTTGCGGTACTTGTCAACTAATGCCGCCGTGATGTCGATGTAATCGTTATTTAGCAAACCACTGGGACCGCCTAGAAAACCATACAGCTCATTGGCCGCATTGAGCGCCTTAAGACCATCAAATAGCCCCGCAATGACATTGTGACCGCCAGGAGCTTGCCCGCCAGATAAAATCACCCCGACTTTACGAGCAGCACTGACGAATTTCTGGCCGGGCTGGAAAGCCAATGCCGGCAGGCCGTAGGTGTTTGGGTATAAAGCCTTGATGGCCTCTTGGTCGGCGACTGATTCCGTGGCTGCGCCTTCTTGGATTGTGACATAAGGGCCGCACTGTTTTAGTACCGTCGGCAGCTTGGGGACATACTCGGAACGGGCTTGCTGTAAAGCAGAAATCTTACTCATAGGTTGCTTTTTCCTCTATCTTGATGCAAAGGCATTGTAAATGGACATAAGGTAAACTTTGCTGGACTTTTTGCAATTCCAGAAACAATTTTTTTCGTTTTTAATGCATCGCGGTCGGTAAAATCGGGCTCCGGTGGCATAAATCGGCAATCTTGTTTGCGGCTTTGGTCCGTGCACTTCAAGCTGAGCGAATGTGGGCTAGGATGCTGATCTTTTATTGCTAAATATTTTTTTTGGCTTATGGTATAGAGAAGACATTTAGCAGCGGAGATAGGCAACTGAAAGACGATATGAAAACCAATAAAAAACCTTGTGATGACAATATTCTGCATAAATTGGCCGAGGGATTGTGCACTGCATACCGAGACACGCCTGGACAAGCGATCAGCTTGATCAGCAAACAGGGAATGCCCCAACGAGAAACTGTGATCGCGCTGCTGGAAAAAATTCTCGAGTTGTTGTTCCCTGGCTACTCTGGCCGCTATTCATTCTCCCACGCCGGACAATATTTTACTATCGGCGAAATACTCTCTGATGTGCAACGCGGACTTGCTGAACAAATCGAGCGGGCTTGCGCATATCGCTGCCAAAAAGGCGATTGCAGCGAAGACTGCGAAATTAAGAATTGCCGTCAAATCGCTGTCTCGGCTAGCCTGAAACTCTTGCAGGACCTCCCGCAAATCCGCTCCTTGCTGCTACTTGATGCTCAGGCGGCGCTAGATGGCGACCCGGCTACCCAATCTATGGATGAGATCATCCTGGCTTATCCGGGCTTCAAAGCTATCTGCATCAACCGCATTGCCCACGAGCTTTACCTCGCGGGCATCCCTCTGATTCCGCGCATTATGAGCGAATACGCGCATACTACCACCGGCATCGACATCAACCCCGGTGCCAGCATCGGCAAGAGTTTTTTCATTGACCACGGCACTGGTGTGGTGATCGGTGAGACCGCAGTTATCGGCCCTAAAAAGCAGAAATGATGGCGACCGCCCATATGGCAGTGGTGCCGATAAGGA
>CAZUCG010000192.1:0-5796 GCA_964619145.1 uncultured Lentisphaeraceae bacterium
GATTTTTTTCTTGAAATCCTGAATAAGACAAGAAAGAATATAATCAGAAAAACAGTAGAGCCTGAATATTTTCAATTTTGGCGCCAAATTTCATTGTCATTCACAACAACCCATATCTGAAAAACAACCTCTTACTGGAAATCGGGCCGCTGGCTTGGCTGCCTGGCGTCCCAACGACCCGGGTCGCAGCATTTCGCTGATGGCGTTGGAAGTCTTCAGCTATGTCTTCCAGAAGTTGGAAGCGCAGATCACAGTCATCAGGCCTGAACGCACATTCTGGGAAAGGTGACAATACTCCATTCCGAGGAATTCGCCCAACGAACAAGCATTGCCTCTGCCGATATTCCCGTCGTCATTACTATGAGGTGCTGATGATTTCGCAGACTTCCGGAAAGGATTCGTCGGCACTTGCCAAGATTGAACTTCTGCAAGAGGTGGTACGCTTCAAGCTAAACTTCTAGCCGTTGCTAAAATCGCAAAATTTGCGGATGAATTACTTAGTTTGTGGATACTAGTTTGCCCAAGTATTCCGTGTGTTCCGAGGTTAAAATTGTCTTTATCTTTTTGGACATCCTCAAGTTAGCGCTATTTTTACAATCCTGGTCCGGGTTAGCGTTTATTTCTGCTGGTACGGGTTTTGCGTTCAATAACTTTTGTGGTCACTGTCGGGGAGACGGCAGTCATTTTTCCGCCAGAAGTTCTGATGGTTACAGTCTTGCCCTGCTGCAAATCACCCACAACATTCCGATAAGGTCCTTCTTGGCTGCTATCTATTACCAAGCTAGCGTCAAGGCAGAATGGATGGTTGTCGATCATTTTCCAGGCTTTTTCCCACGCTTCCTGTTGCGCCTCGTGTCGAGGGTATTCCTGGCTAGACAAAGCCTGCAAAGCAGATGAAACAGCCAACAAGCTGAAAATTTGCGTCGTCTGACCGTTTAGATCGAAGCCAAAATCCTCCAAATGATCTCTAAAAAGATGGTAGTATTTGTGTGGGCTAGGCAAACCTGCTGCGGAAGGCTGGTCCATTCTGGCCTGTTGCTGAAAAATCCAAATCGGCCAGGTGTCGGCCAGCAAATCGCGGGCATTATTCTTCTGGCCTTCCTGGCTCAGCCAATTGGCCAAAACAGCTGTAACCCAAGTATGCTCAGCCGCCATTGTCAAACTGGGAATATCGCGCGGCACACCAAAAAAATCGGGAAAAAGCGGCTGGGTATTGACTTGCAGACCAGCTGCAATAGCCAAACGCGCGCAATGCATCGCGTATTCTGGAGTCGCAGCTGTCCTTTGAGCCAGCAATTCTGCCAGCCAAGGAGAGATTGGTAAGTTTTCCAGAGCACTATCTTGCAAAATGTTGTTTAGTAAATGGTTCACCGCGGTATTGTAGCGCTGCAAGAGCACGGCACGGTTGTCAGGATCAATATCCGCGAATTTGCGGATGGCCAATGCGGCTAAGGCAGCAGCCTCAACCCTGCTTTCCAGACTGAAAAACTCGTCCAGCGGCTGCCTCATCTCGGGATATAGGAGCAGGTACGTAAAGGCCCCGCTGCGCTCCATTTGCCGGCAAAGATACTTTACCAGCTCTTTGGCTAGGGACCGGGACTCTGTTGTCTGATTGGCTGCATCTGTCTCCAATAAGGCTAGGCAAACCAGGGCATTGGTATGCAAACTCACGACTTTGCGCGAATCCTGTAATTTATCGTCAGGAGACATTTCCTCATCTTCGAGCACAAAAGTAAACGCTCGGCCGGTGAGGCTACCTTTCTGACAATTCTTCTGCAGGCGTTTGCTGACTTTACTGGCTGCTTTAGCGAATTTCTTTTCCTGACAAGCTGTCGCCAGTCGGGCAAAAGCCAAGGCCAGTTCGGCCTGGCAGGACAGGAATTCGCCATTATCAGCGCGACCAGGCACCCATTCCGGAAAAAACACCTCCAGTTTACCATTCGGACGGAGATTTTCCAGCAGTCGCTCACCAGCTTGGCGAGCAAATTGCACTGAATTATCTTTTCCGCTGTCAGTCATAATGGGATGACCGCGGAAAAGCCTGACTGCTTGCGTTGCGTTGGCAAAATAACAATCTGCTTCGAATAGACAAATACGGCCTTTTTGCTTGGCATTGGCCATCTCTAACCACATCCGCAAGGCGCCCCAGTTGTCGGTTTCGGCTATCAAGTTGCCGACTTGGCTATCATTAAGACGACGCTCTGGCGACAGCAAATAGCGGCCCATAATTTGTTCTGGTGTAAAGGCTAACCCATCCGAAGGGCGGAAAGCCAGGCCATTCAGGCTGGCCAGTAAAATCCGCGAATTGTGAATAGAGAAATCGTTGATGGGCAAGGCGTTCTGGACAATATGCAAGCGCAGACTATCCCACTTGCCGGGATTCTGCATTTTCTCTCGCCAAGCCGCTGGAACAGCGTTACCATCTTTTACAGCAGCGGCGATGTCCTTCTGCAAACGAGTCTTCAACAGACTGGCATAAACTTCCTCTCGGGTCTGCAAAATTTTCAACACCGCTAGCCAGGCGCTGGCAAAATCATATCCTGCCGCAAAATACGTGCGTTCTGGCCAATATCCATCACCCAGACTAAGGAAGATCACCCTAGCGGAGGCATCCTTTGTTGCCAAGCCTGCCAATTCTTCTGGAGTCTTCCCGGCCAAAAGACCTTGCCTAGCTTCGGAGACTAATTTCACGCCTTGAGCAGTAGTAAGAGCAATCGGCTGCCGGACGTGGTCGAACCACGGCACCGAGGGCATATTGGCATCAAAAAGCGGCGTTTGTGCCCTACCCCTGCCCGCTGTCAGGACGATAAAAAAAGAGCACAGCAAGCACAGTCTCAGCATAATTCCTCGCTCTTGCAATTGGCTATCACAGCAATTCAGCTATTTGCACAGCATTCAAAGCGGCACCTTTCAGCAGCTGGTCGCCACAGACGAACAAGGCCAGTCCATTCTCACTGCTCAAATCGCGGCGTATCCGTCCCACTAGCACATCGTACTGGTCATTACTTTCGCAAGGCATTGGGTAATGATTGCTAGCTGCGTCATTGACAACTTTCACACCTGGCGCCACCTGCAAAGCAGCCAATGCCTCTTCGACGCTTACTGGCCGTTCCTGCTCAAGCAAAATAGATTCCGCGTGCGAGCGCAAGACGGGCACCCGTACACAGGTTGAGCAGACTTTGATCTTGTCATCGTGCAAGATCCGTCTCGTCTCGTTGAGCATCTTCATTTCTTCAGTATTGTAGCCATTGGCAGCAATATCGGTGTTGTGGCTGAAAAGATTGAAAGCGTAGGGGTGAGGGAAAAATTTAGCTACTGGCTCCTGTCCTGCCAATACGACCTTAGTTTGTTCCCAGAGTTCATCCATACCTTTCGTCCCAGCTCCGCTAGCACTCTGATACGTGCTGACGACAATCCGGCGCACAGGTGACAAGTCATACAGTGGCTTCACTGCCACCAACATAATGATAGTGGTGCAATTAGGATTGGCAATAATTCCGTGGTGTAGTTTCACATCTTCTGGATTGACTTCCGGGACCACTATCGGGACATCCTGCTGCATCCGAAATGCACTGGAGTTATCGACCACCACTGCCCCAGCTTGAACTGCATAAGGCGCAAATTGCTTGCTAATTGAAGCACCGGCACTAAACAAAGCAATATCGACACCAGAAAACGATTCAGGCGTGAGTTCTTCGACCTGCCAGGTTTTTCCCAAGCAGGTCATTTCCAGGCCAGCGGATCGCCCTGAGGCCAGCAGACGCAAAGACTTAACTGGGAAATTCCTCTTCTCCAGAGTTTTTTGAATTTCCACTCCGACGGCACCAGTAGCTCCAACGATAGCGAGATTATATTGTTTACGCATTCTTGTATCCTTTGTCTTGCAGCATCAATTATTAGTCAGTATGACAGATAAAGAATATAATATCTCTACCGGAAGAAACAATCAAAAACGCTAAAAAATATTGTTAGCCCAGATAAATGGCTACTAACAGAATACCTTCATCGCACTTTGCCTAGTTGGGCTTTGTCAACCACTGCGAATCTTTTCTTTTGGCCTGGATAGTAATAAGATTCTCTTGGTCAATGCCGAAGTTGTCATTCCAGGCGAACAAACAGCGCTACTGTTTCAGCTTGCGCTCCAAACTAGACAACTCCATTTTCAATTCTGGCGAAGCTTTGATTTTTTCCTCAACGCTAGTTACCGCATGCAAAATAGTGGCGTGATTTTTTTTGAACTGCTCGGCAATCGACGCGAATGACTGCTTTGTCAACTTACGAGCGAAATACATTGCGATTTGCCGCGGGAAAGCAATACTGGCGGGACGGCGCTTGCTAACCATATCACCCATCCGGATGTCATAATGCTCAGCCACGACTTTTTGAATCTGGTCGACAGTCAGGCTGACGCTTGCCTCTTCAGCAAAAATAGCACTCAGCAATCTATCCAGCACCTCGACTGTAATGTTCCGTGCGGAGCAGTTTGTGGTCTGCAAATAAAAAATCAACTTCAGTAGTGCGCCTTCTAAACGCCGGACATTCGACTTGATTTTCGAGGCCAGGTAGAACAACACATCATCCGCAAATGGCGTACTGCAATGCTCGAGCTGTTTTTGCTTCAAGATGGCAATGCGCGTTTCCAGGTCTGGGGATTGGATATCGACAGTCAATCCCCATTCGAAACGTGAGACGAGGCGTTTTTCCAAACCGCCAATTTCATTAGGGTTGCGGTCTGAGGTCAAGATGATTTGTTTATTGCCGTTATAGAGCGCATTGAAGGTATGGAAGAATGCCTCCTGCATACCTTCTTTACCAGCAAAGAAATGCACATCATCGATCAGCAACACATCGACATTCCGAAAGTAGTTACGAAAGCCCAAGGTTTTTCTTTTTTGCACTGAATCGATATACTGATTACCAAATTCCTCACTGATAATATACTCTACCTTGGCCTTAGGGTTATGGCGCAAAACACGTTGGGCGATTGCCTGCAGCAGGTGGCTTTTCCCCAGTCCGGTATGGCTATAAATAAATAGCGGGTTATGCACAGCTCCCGGCGCTGAGGCGACCGCCTGGCTGGCGGCATAGGCAAAATGGTTAGAACCGCCTACCACAAATGACTCAAAATTATAGAGCTTATTAAAGCGGTTATCGCGTGGCAGGATCGGCGCAGGCACCGATACCGGCAACAAACTGGTAGCGGCAAGCTGGGAGGCTTTTTCATCTATTGCACTGGTGACTGGCTCGTGTCCCTTTTCGAATTTGATTTTCAGACGTTTACCATATTCCTCGGTGGCGGATTGGGAGATATCATTGCCATAGTTCTCCACTAACCAGTCTGTAAAAACTCGGTCTGAGACTCCCAACAGCAAGGTATTGCCCTCTAGCTTGAGAGGAACAATATCAGTAATCCACAACGAATATGCCGTGGCATCAAGTTTCGTTTTTAATTTCTCAGAGCAACGAAGCCAAAAATCGTTTATCGAAAATTCACTTTGCATATATTAACCAATACACCACCGCTGGTAAAACGAGATGGCTCGGATAGGATTTTCAACCACTCGAATACTACTATTGTTGTTGTTGTCGTACGTCAATAAAATTAACCCAGTTTTACCTTTTAGCAAGTGCAAAAAAAAGATTTTTCTGGCCCCAAAAGGCCATTTCCGACGTAAGTCCTTGATGCTTTGCAAAGATAAAAATTATATAAAAAAACAGCTGCCATTCTGCAAAAAAAGTCATTGCCAGCACAAACAATATTGCCGGTGCTGCGCCTATTATTGTTAATCCACTGCC
>CAZUCG010000193.1:0-5791 GCA_964619145.1 uncultured Lentisphaeraceae bacterium
CTCTGCGGCGGCGTCCTTACTTCCAAAGCAAATTTCTATGCAGCCCAAGGCCCTGACAACGACATCTGTGAGATCTTTTTTCTCAACAACCGCGCCTGCGGCTATTTTGCTGCTGAAAGGCAAAATTCGCCACCCGCAACCCCGGTCGGCTTGAATGCTACCGCTCTAGGTAATGGTAAAGCTCGCTTTGATTGGAGCAATCCGGCTGACGACTCCACACCAAGCTCTGGTCTGCGCTATCGCTTGCGCATCGGCAGCACTGATAGCGGCAGTGATATCAGCAGTGGGATCATACCAACTACCTTGCGGGGACAACTATTCAAGCGCCCTGTCACCCTGCGACGCCTGCCGGCAAAAAAAAATATATTGGGCAGTGCAGGCTATTGATGCCAGCGGGCAAAAATCCTCTTGGAGCAGTCCAGCAGCCACGCTAACAGTTACCGGCTCAGAGTCCGTGCCTACGCCTGGGGGTCCCTTGCCAGAAATTCTCCCTCCTGAGGTCACCATAAAAGTGCAAAGTCTGGACTCGAACGGAACAACTGCTGGCGGCTATGTTCTCGGGGGCAGAATGGTATCGATCGGCGAGACGCTCTTATTGAAGGCCTTTCCGCGTTTCGGCTGGCGTTTTTCCCATTGGGAAGGAGATGTCTATTCTCCTCTGGCTCGCAAAACAAAAATACTGGCTCAAGGCGACGTCACCGTCACCGCTCATTTTGTTCCAGATCACGAAGTTCTGCGAACGGCTGCCACGCATTCCGCGCTGCGTGATCGAGCTGGCAGAGTTTGGACTTGGAGCGCTGAAAATTCTCTCGCCAAAACTGGCCCAGCCTGGAGTCGGGCGATTGATGGCCTGCCCGCCCTGGCAAATGCCAGCAATGCCAGCTGCTTGGAACTAAATGACACTCATACTTTTTATGGCATTACAAAAGGAGAATATGACAGCTCTGCTGATAACGACAAAAACTTTCTCCGTGACAGCCTGAAAACCATCCACGCCTTAGATGGTTTCCAGTGGTGGCCGTACCCCGCCTATCCCGAAAAGACTCTGAACTTCTGGAGTAACCGCAACAGCTATATCGCCAATCACATTGGCACCTATCAGATGGAATATGACGAAATCACCTTTGCTGGCTCAGCTAGAATAATTTACCCCTATACTTCTTGGACCGTCTCTCAACATAACCCCAACCAGATCAACCTTGGCATTGCCCAAGTCGCCTGCACAGATTCCTTTGTTCTGTTTCTGACCCACCAGGCTGGCATCTATGCTATCGGCAGCAACCATTGCGGCCAACTCGGCAATAATAGTACGATTACGTCTGATGCGATCAACCCGGTACCAGGAATGCCGAAATTCAAAGCAATTGCTGCCGGTGAAGATTCGGCCAGCCAAACTGCTTTTGCCCTCGGGCTGGATATTCAGGGCAGAGTCTGGGCTTGGGGCAATAATAACTATGGGCAGCTCGGTCTGGGATATCAAGACCCAGGCACAAACGTCTTAAGTCCGCAAATGCTGCCGCCTTTTCCCAGCTCGGTCATTGCCCTTGCTGCTGGCAATCGACACGCACTGGCCTTAACCAAAGATGGACGGGTCTTTGCCTGGGGCGCTAACAGCCAGGGGCAAGTCGGCAGCGGTGATGCAGATGGCGATGGCATCCTAGACCAAGAGATTGTCTCGACTCCCTACTCCATTCCCGGTTTGACTCCGGTTATCAGCATTGCAGCGGCATCTTTTCATAGCCTGGCGCTAACCGGAGACAACGAGCTCTATGGCTGGGGAAATAACAGCAGCGGTCAAATCAGCGGCACTGCCAGCCCCGCATTCTGGGCACCAACTCCAGTCCTCAATGCGCCCAAACACACTGGCGCGACTGGCATCCTGACAAGTGCTGTGCGTTCCAGCGCAGACACCCCAGGCAGCAATGTCGAATATCCCGGTATGGGCAGCGTCGAACCGCCGGTTGGCAGCTATCCGGCTCGCCTAGGCAGCACCCTGCCGGTTAAGGCAATTGATGGCGAACGCTATAAGTTTTCGCATTGGGAAGGCCCGGTTGCCGATCCGAACCATCGAGTAACCACCGTCAGCATCGGTGAAGAGACTCAGATTTGGGCAGTTTTTGAACAGCTGGGTGACCTCAATCTGATCATTGCCGCCAATCCCGAAACCGGCGGAACAACCCTTCCTGCCCCCGGGACATATATCAGAAACCAAGGCAGCGCTGAAACCTTCCGCGCTCTGCCGAATCCACAGTTTATTTTCACCGGCTGGGATACTCCAACCCAACTTGCTGAAAAAGCACAACAAAGCGAATTTTCCTGGGAGATGACAGCCGACTTGAGCCTGACTGCCCAGTTCGAACCCAGGCTCTTCCGAACTACCGCCAAACCTAATATCGCTGGCAGTTCATCTAGCCTGACTGAAGGTGGACAAGTCATCTGGTGGAGACAAGAAAAATATTTTAATGGAAAATATATCACTAACCGCATGGTTAAGTATCAATCAGATTTGGGGGGCGTCCGAGCGCTGGATCTGGTCGGTGATGGGCTTATTCTAGGAAACAATGGCTGGCTTTATGCCTGGGGGAATAATAACTACGGAGAACGTGGCAACGGGACAGCTAGTTCTAATTATACCTGGCCAAATCAATACAACCTAGTACTCGGGCCCGATGGCCAAGAATGTTTTACCGATGCAGTGCGGGTTTTCGTCTGCGGGTATTCTCGCTTTGCCCTGCGTGCCGACGGCAGCCTATACTACTGGGGCAAAACACTGTTATCCGATCAGGTGCATACTCGCCCTCGCCGATTCGATGGGTTGAAGAATAATGCCACGCTGGTCGATATCGCCGGATCGTCCGGCTCAACTTGGCTCAACGATGGCAGCCAGCCGGGCAAAACAGTCACTTTTTCTGCGTACTACTTCCTTTACGATGACGGTACTGTTGCCAGCTGGGGCGATTCGGAATTAACCGGCACCGGCCAACCACATAACAATCCGACGCTGATTCCAAAACTCAACAATATCCGGGCCATCACGGCCGGCTCCGGCTTCGCCTTGGCCCTTGGTTGGGATGGCAGAGTCTACGTCTGGGGAAAAAGTAACCCTGACAATTATCAAGGTACATTAGGACTTGGCCCAAATAGGTCAATTCAAAGCACCCCGATTATACTGCCCGACCTCGTCGATATCAGTAAAGTTTTTCTCATCAATCAATCTTGTTATGCCATCAATCAGGGGGGGGAGCTCTATATTTGGGGCCAAAATGGCAACAGTTGGAACCTCGGCGTAGGAATGGACGGCCCAGCAGCATATTACAAACCAACTCTGCATCCAACTGCCAACCTGCCGGAATTTGTTTCCATCAGCGGCGGCGGCGGTCATATCGTCGCCTTGACCACAACTGGTGAGCTCTGGAAATGGGGACGCAACGCCTACCCATATAACCGTCCTGAGCAATCCAACTGGCCGGTCCCTGCAAGAGATACGACTTTCGGCACGCTTTCACTGACACCGTTTTCCCACCACCGGGTTGCTCTCAGCTTTGACTCACGCGCCGCCAGTCTGATCAACTACCCAGAAGGAGTTTATACCCTGCTTGATGGCGATACCATCACCCTGTCTGCCGAGTCAGCGCCAGGGCTGGCTTTTAACGCTTGGCGTCGCAATGGTGAAAATATTTCCTCGGAGCCATTTTTGGAGCTGTTGGTCCGAGAGAGTTTTTCTTTACAGGCTGAGTACTTGATCGCAGCTCCAGTACTGGAGTTAAGTGACATTGAAGCGACTGCCGGCAACATCGTGAGCATGCCCCTTTTCCTCAGTGAGGCTTATTCGAGCTATGAGGCATTTGACTTAATCGTATGTTTCCCGGATAATCTTCATTTCCGCGGCCTCGACCGTGAGGAAACGCAATTGAATGAGGGAGCCATTGTCTCCTACTGGTCAGTGTCCACCAATAGTGATCTACGTAAGCGTGAGGCAAGAATCCGCCTGACAGTTCAGCAATTAGAGGGCGTTTTTTCTGCAGATGAAACGCCACTGACAAAACTCCTCTTTGAGTTGCCTTGGGTTGGAAGCAGCCACTATCCGATTACGATTGCGCTAAACGCAACAACTCCGGTATTATCACGCCAACACGGCACTTTTGCTGATAGCGCATTAAGTCATTCTGCTCAAATCAGCATCAAGCCGGGTGCTGTGCAAGATTTTCAGCGTGGTTGGCTGTCGTTTACACCTTTTGGCAAGCTCCCCTACGGCAGTCTAGAGGCTTGGACCGACTCCTTGGCAAACAAGGGCATCATTCTCAATCCAGTCGCCTGGCATTGGAATCCCAGTTCAAATAGCTGGCAAAAAAGTTCTGAGCTACTACCCAATCAGACATATCTGCTTTATGTCGAAATTGCCGGCTTCAGCCAATTAGAGCTTGAGCCGACCCCCTTTGTAATTACGCTTAAACCAGGTTGGAATTTGCTGACAGTGCCAGTCGAACGCCCGGCACCAACAAATACCCCGATCATCTTTGCCATCGCTAATAACTGCTATCAAATACAGCCCACGCAGACTCTAAAACCAGGCACACTGTACTGGATTTTCTGGGACCAAGAAGAAACTGGTTTTTGAGCTAAATTGGCCGACTAATAAACCTACTGGAAAATTCTAAAGGATGTTTATTATGAAAAGAGCACTTTTTTTTCACTATGTCCTGCTCTTGATATTGGGCAGTCTTTACGCCGGCATACCCGGCGATGTGAATTTTGACGGGCAGCTTAATATTGCTGACCTAGTACATTTGCAGGCGATGATTGATAGCATTGTCACGCCCAGTCCTGAAGCAGACCTGAATTTTGACAATCAAGTGAATTACCTTGATGTCCAGTTGCTGGAGGATGCCTTGAAAGGCAATCCGCTGCCTGTCTTTCTGGCGCAAACCAGCATCAGTAGCGAAGGCGGGACTTTTGAGCATCCCGAGAGTGGCTTTCGAGTAATCGTTCCTGGCGGAGTATTCAGTGAACCCACCCGCCTGGTACTAGCGGCCGGAAAAACTGAAATGCTCAACGACTATGGCGTTTCTGAAACGATTACAGACGCCCCTTTGTTGCTTTTTGGTTTGCCGCAAGCCGAAAACCTGGAGTTCTCTTTCGCCTTGCCAGCCGGCACACGCGCTGACAACACTACTTATTCTTTAATGCTGGGACAATATGCTTTAGCACGCAATGCGAAAACCGCCGACTGGCATTTCCAGCTGTTCAATCAGCCAGCAGACGGTGTCAGTTACCAGAATGGACGTCTAATTTGGCAACCCACGCTGATGCCCGAAAATCTGGTTCCAACCCGTGCAGGCAACAGCAACAAAGAAGAAGCCTTTATCTTCGATATCGTGCGTAACTGGCTCGGTGGTACTTTCTATGAATCGAATCACTTCCGCTTGCAACCATTGACCTCAACCACTACCGACACCGAAATAAACCTTATGGAGAGCTTGCTTCTTGATCTCGAAAATGCATTTCGGACTGCTATTTCAATGGGTTTTCCGGAAAACAAACGCATCGAAAAATGGGGCGCTGCCGCCAATAAGATCAAAGTCATCATCAAAAAACCCACCAAGGCTAAATTTTATGGTCTTATTGGTGAAGATGAAGATGCCGAGTCGGCCTGGTGCAACCCGCCGGGATACTGGTCGCCGCCTTTCTTGGAGCTGAATACCGGTGCCGTGACCAGCGCGAATCGCCGCGAAATCGTCTCACACGAATTTTTCCATTATCTGCAATATTATTATTCCAACAATACCGGCAC